>JAFGTH010000238.1 GCA_016934225.1 Lentisphaerota bacterium
AATGGCGATTTCATACCCCATACCCATCCACTGAGCTTCCGCAGCTTTGTCAGCGACAATCTCCTTGAAAATCTCAGGCATGAACTCCGCCCAAACCCGGACAATATCCGCTTTCCGGATCCGCACAAACCCGAAGCAACTACGGAACTGGTGGAATCTTTCGGCGGTGCCGACATATGTTTCGGCGGGTTCGGTATAACCGGACATTTCGCATTCAACGACCCACCGGAACCGGACGCCCCGTGCAATAACGACGAAGTTAAAAATTCCAAAACGCGCACGCTTACGATTATGCGTGAAAGCCAGGTACAGATGTGCATGGGCGGTTGCAATGGCAACTGGGAGATTCTGCCCAAACGAGCGGTAACATTGGGCATGTATGAACTGATGATGAGCAAAAAGATTCATCTTACATTCATGCGAAACTGGCATGCTGGCGTGCTGCGTCGCGCGTTGTTCGGGCCTATTACGGGAAGATGCCCGGGGTCTTTCCTGCAGGAACACAATAATATGGAAGTTACACTCACGCAACTGGCGGCTGATGTGCCTGTCATGAACGTGGCCCAGGCTACAGGTGAGGAAAAATGAAATTCATAAACGCCAAACCTCTGGTACTCGATGCCCAAAAAAACGGATACGCCGTTCCGGCACTCAATACCAATGGTGGAACATATGACATTACCCGAGCGGCGTTAGAGGCTGCCCAGGAACTCAAATCTCCACTAATTTTGCAGGTATACGAACCAAATACGGAATATCGCGGGTATAAATTTTTTGCAGAACAGGCTCGTTTTTTGTGCGAACAATTGGAAATCACAGTTCCTGTGGCATTGCAGGTCGACCACGGCCACAGTTTTGAGTCTGTCGCCCGTGCCATGCATGCAGGACTGACTTCAGTCATGTTCGATGCATCTCACGAATCACTTGAAAAGAACATCGAAGGAACAAGAGAAGTGCTCAAGCTGGCCCGCACTCTTGGGGTGTCTGTCGAAGCGGAGGTAGGATACGTAAAAGGTAACGAACCGAGCAATGAAAAACGTATAGGCCGTATAGACGTGCCTAAAAAACCTCTCGTCCCACCAGCAAAAACCGATATTAAGGAAGCCGTCCGTTTCGTCGAAGCGACTAGCGTTGATATGCTTGCGGTTTCGGTAGGCACTACCCACGGCGTGTACAAATCTCAACCGGATATTGATTTTGGCCTACTGGCGAACATTCGTAAAATGCTTGACGTTCCGCTCGTGCAGCACGGTACATGTGGGATATCGCCGGGCGATTTGGCACGCCTAGCCAAGACTGGAATGAGCAAAATAAATTTTGGCGAACCGTTCCGCTTCAATTACATAAAGTATTTTAATGAGCTTACTGACAGCATGGAACATCTCTGGCATCCATGGCGGATAATGCAGGAAATTAAAAACCACCTCAAAGCTGACATTAAAGAACTTATCGTATCACTTGGCGCAGCGAACAGGTGCTAATGTCCAAGCCGCCTATAGAATATATAATTCCCATTGTTCACTATCCTCAGCCTGAGGATGGGCTATCCACAAAGCTCCCGGCTCACGCTGGGAATTCGCATAAGTCAAAACCAGATTGCCTCTCGGACAGATTGAACTCGGATGTCCTTGCATACGGTCGGCTATATATTGCCTGACATCTTCGGCTGTGCTTTTTTTGTTAAACCGCAAAATAAAATCAAGCAGTCGGCCTCTCCTCATGCGAGTAGTTATGTTTTCTTGGAATTCAGAAACGCCCTTTTGGCTTAATTCATACATTATGCGGTCATCTGCAACATGATTGGCAAGTACACACGGAGAACCTTGCGGCAGTTCATAAGTGCCAGCGGTGGTTTGATGGGCACAAAACACGTCACCGTTTTTGTCTGAACATGCCAAATTCAGAGTAAACGGGTGTTTGTTACAGAAATTCCTGACATCGCCAACTGTTGCGCATGTTTGAAGAATAACACGGTTGGCAATATCTGCACAAATTGAACCAGGTGATCTTTCAACTCCTTTAAGAATTTGTGTTGATGTCCCTATGCAAAGACCGGCGTTGTTAATTCCACGATTGCCCCAAGACGTACCTATTATCGGAAAAGTCAAATAACGATAACCGTGGTCGGGAATGATTTTTACCATACCGTCATAAAAACATGTTGCGTCATCAAGGGCGCCTGCATTTGCAATACTTCCATCAGCAAGCTCAACTATCACGCTTGAACAGGATGATGCGGCCTTCTCGGAGTAATACGCATACTGCCATACACGTAAATTAAGGAACAGTATATCTTGAAAATCCTGGCAGGCCCCTTCCGCGACCCCCTTCATTTCTTCTATCAGCCAAGGCCAATTGAGTGAAATAACTTCTCTCTGATCTTCTACCCATTTTGTAAAACTCGAATCTGATAGGATAACGGCTGCGCCATTTCTGAAACGTTTGACCAACATATCGACATTTTTTTCAATATGTTCACGAAAGGCAGTGGCGTAATTGACCCCAAGCTCTCTGGGAGTACCACAAAATTTCGAAAATTTCATTTGGAGGTTCCTTGTATTTATGCCACCTGGACAAATATCTGTCGGTGTTTATATTATGACACAGCATCCTCAAATAATCTTATCCGGCCATTAAGCCAAATCGCTTTTATCATTTTTCATCTATTTTTGCCCAAAAAGGCTTCATGTCTACTACGCGCCCTGTTTCCATCGCTTCGTCAATGCCAAAAGCCGTAACCGCGGATATTAATCCTTCCTCTACGCCGGTTGGAAGTTTTCTGTCATTGTTCATACAATCAAGAAGCTCACGAGCTAATATCATGTCTCCACCACCATGGCCGCCTATGGCTGAAGTATCGTAAACTACCGTCGGTGTATCCCATCCAACTTTTTTAAACTCAACCCTGCCTGCCACAAAATCAGCCCGAATGGTACCTTCGCTTCCGACAATATAGCATCTACGTTCATGCTGAGCGGCCATGCAGTTTGTGTGGAATGTGCATCGGACTTTGTTGTCGTATTCGATTATAGCTACCTGGTTGTCAACAATGTCCTTGTCGTCGTTAAACGGGCTGTCCGGAACACTCAAATGACTTTGCCAACCTCTAAATGCAACTCTTCCATCTTCTGGGTTTGGGCCGACTCGATCCATATGATAAGCATTTTCGGGCTTGAAAAAATTCAATCCGCCAAAGCTTGCAACCCTTTCAGCTTTCGCACCATCAAGCAGCCAGCTAATAACATCAATATCATGGCAACACTTCTCTAGCATATGAGTTCCTGCCAGGTGTTTGTGGCGACGCCAATCCTGATGTATATATGCTCCATGATTGAAAGCCAAAGTCTCATTGAATTCCATTGATACGACCTGGCCTATCTCTCCGCCGGCAATAAGTTCTTTTATCTGCCTGTAATGTCTCGTATAACGTAACGTAAACCCTACAACGAAATTTCTGGGGTTCTGTTTATGCGCCTCAAGAATTGCCAAAGCATCTTCAATATTTGTGGCGAGTGGTTTTTCACAGAAAACGTCCTTCCCTGCCTGTATGGCCGCGACGGCATGCTCACGATGATAACAGTTGTATG
>JAFGTH010000239.1 GCA_016934225.1 Lentisphaerota bacterium
AAACGCACCCGCTTACCCTGAAATGACCGTTATTGGATTTCTTGATTTTATCGCGCAGATACGGGGATTTACCGGACGCGAAAAGCATAATCGGGTCGAAGACACGCTTGAACGTTGTTTTCTCTCCGAGGTACGATATCAAACAATCAACACGCTTTCAAAAGGGTTTAACCAGCGGGTCTGCTTTGCGCAGAGCATTATTCATGATCCCGAATACCTCATCATGGACGAGCCTACCGACGGTCTCGATCCGAATCAGAAATTTGTGGTGCGCCAAATGATCTCAGACATGGCATCCGAAAAAGCGATAATCATATCAACTCATATCCTGGAAGAGGTTGATGCCGTCTGTACTCGGGCAATAATTATCAGCAGCGGCACCATAGTGGCGAACGGCACACCTGCCGAACTGAAGGCAAGAAGCAAAACAGGACGACTCGATGATATATTCAGAACGTTGACCGGCGGCGAGGAGGTTAGAAAGCATGTCTAATTCAGGCAATTCCATCACTATATTCAAACGCGAACTCAAATCTTATTTTGAGTCGCCCATCGCGTACGTTTTTATGATTGTGTTTCTGATATTGACCGGTTTTCTGACTTTCTCTTTAAGTCAGTATTACGAGATGGGTTCGGCTGATCTGCAACCGTTTTTCTTTTGGCATCCATGGGTATATCTCTTGTTGGTGCCGGCAGCGACAATGGGTTTATGGGCAGAAGAAAGGAAAACAGGCACCATTGAACTGCTTCTCACAATGCCCGTTACGATGTCTCAGGCCATATTCGGCAAATTCCTGGCGGCATGGACTTTCATCGTCATCAGCTTGCTGCTTACCTTTCCTATAGTGTTCACGACGACTTTTCTGGGAAATCCTGACATGGGTGTAATATTGTGCGGATATCTCGGATCAATGCTGCTGGCCGGCGCGTATGTGGCAATAGGCATGCTCACATCCTCGATAACGCGTAACCAAGTCATCAGTTTCGTACTGTCGCTGAGCATATGTTTGATTCTTCTGCTCGCAGGATGGCCGCCAATTACAAATTTCTTTATCCGCTGGGCGCCGGCATGGGTAGTCAACGGGGTTGCGGCCTTCAGTCTGATGCCGCACTTCGAGTCAATTCAACGCGGCGTTCTGGACATAAGGGACATCGGTTACTACGCAAGCGTTGTTGTATTCATGATTGCAGCAACTCATGTCGTGATAACAAATAGAAAAGCCGCTTAGGCAAAAACAATGGGGATAGTCATATTATGACAGATACAAAACACGCATCATCTTGGAAGGCAAGCATTGGCGTCGCAGGACTGGTGGTTTTGCTTGCTGCGCTCATCGCGGGAAATGTCATTCTCAGCAACGTGCGACTGAGACTCGATATGACCGAAGACAACTTGTATTCATTGTCGGAAGGCACACGCAACGTGCTCAAAGGACTTGAACAGAACGTGACACTAAAGTTGTTCGTGAGCAGCAGTTCCGCCGAGATGCCGGTGCATCTTAAAAACTACGCCAAGCAAATTGAGGATCTGCTTCAAGAATATAGAATCAAGGCAGGCAAACGACTAACTATCGAAAAATATGATCCGCAACCCGACTCAGATGCCGAAGAATGGGCTCAGAACTACGGGCTGCAAGGGCAACAAATGGGATTGTTCAGCCCTCCGTTGTATCTGGGCCTGGTTGCCGTATCAGGCGCCAATGAAGGCGTTTTGCCTAATTTGGATCCTAGAAACGAACAGCTCCTTGAATACGAGATCACAAGACTGATATATCGCACTGTCCACCCCGAGAAACCGGTGATTGGCGTAATGAGCAGTCTGCCGATAATGGGAACCGATCCGGGCGGTTACATGATGCCGCAACAACAAATGTCTCAACCGCCGTGGCTTGCTTTCAGAGACCTGAAAGAAGACTACACGGTGCGCGAAGTGCCGACATCCGCAACAGAAATAGATCCTGACATCGTGGCATTGGTAGTTGTGCATCCGAAAAACCTTTCAGACACAACAATGTTCGCGATTGATCAGTTTGTTCTAAGGGGCGGTCAATTGCTGGCTTTTGTGGATCCTCTTAATTTAACCGAATTGGAGTCGGCGCCACAAACACAATTTCAAAGACCAAATATTTCGTCATCTCTCGACCCGCTCTTCAAGGCATGGGGCATAGGATACGAATCCGAAAAAGTCCTTGCGGATCCCTCCGCCGTATCCCGCTTGCGCGGACAAAACAACCAGATTGAGGATAGCCTGGTCTGGCTGAGCCTCAGAAAAAAACATGTCGCGGAAGATGTACTGACTTCTCAATTGGAATACCTGATGATGCCCATGACCGGCGGTTTTACCGATAACACTGCCGACGACCTGACTTACACGTCATTGATCACCGCCGCCGAAGGATCCGGACTGGTGAACAGCATGATGGCGCAGTTCGGCGGCAAAGCGGTGAGACGCGATTTGAAAGCATCCCCTTCGTCGCTCAGCATTGCAATTCGGCTGGCCGGAACATTCAAAACCGCGTTTCCAAACGGCAAACCTGAGCCCGAAAAGGATTCCGATTCGGAAAACAACAGTAATGTGGTTTCATCTGGCAGCACGCCTTTCCTGTCCGAAGGCAAGAGCGCCGCAATACTTGTGGCCGATGTTGATTTTCTTTTTGACCGATTCTGCGTTGAGGAAATGAATTTCTTCGGCACCAAGGCGTATCGCCCGCTGAATGACAACATCAATTTCTTTGCCAATGCAGTTGAAAGCGTTGCAGGCGGAGCAGATTTGAGTTCGATCAGATCCAGGGGCAAGTTCCATCGTCCTTTCCAACGAGTGCTTGATCTTGAGCAAAACGCCCGCGCGGAATGGCAGGCAAAAGAAGACGATCTCGAGGAGAAGCTGCGTCAGACACAACAACAGCTTTCAATGCTTCAGACAAAGAAAGACGAAAGCCAAAAATTTATCCTCAGCAACGAACAGAAAGAAGCAATAGAGAAATTTCGCAAGGATGAACGCGCTTTGAAAGGCGATCTGAAGAAAGTTCGAAAGAATCTGCGCCGCGACATTGAACGTCTCGGCGTAAAGGTAAAAATCATCAACATCGTGTTAATGCCGACGCTTGTCGGCTTGCTGGGAATCTCCTTCGGTATTTATCGTCGTAACCGTCAATAGCAATAATAAAGAAATCAATTATTAGGAATAACGCTATGAATGGAAAAAATTTTGCAATACTCTGCGCCGCTGCCGGAATATTGATTCTAGCCGCTATTTTCATGTCCGACTCCGGTAAAATCCAGCCGTCCGAAGATATCGGCAATGAAATCTTTCCGGCCCTGCCCATCAACGACATTACGAAACTCGTGATTCGCTCGCAGGACGATACGATGGAAATTGTTAAGCAGGATAACGGATGGATTGTTCCGGAAAAATACGGTTATCCGGCGGATTTCTCAAAAGTTCGAACCGCCTTAATTACCCTGTCAGGGCTAAAGGTGGGCCAGATTCTTACATTGGATGATGTTCAGAAACGGCATCTGAAAATCGCGCCGCCACAAACCATGACCGACAATACGCTTCAGGAACAAACAGCCGGATCGTTACTGGAACTGTACAGAAGCGATGAGAAGATCGCTTCGCTGTTGGTCGGAGACACACACAAACGCCATGCGTCCGGCCAAGCCGCAATGTTCGGCAGTTATCCGGACGGACAATACGTATCGCCCGACAACGGCCAAACCGTCTATCTCGTCGGCGAAACGCTTGATTCGATTATAGCCGACCCAAACGATTGGCTCGACAGCGATTTGGTCAATGTTCCGTCCGCCGACATCGTTTCGGCAACAATCAAAGCCCCGGACACTAAACCGATTTCTCTCTCCAGAGCAAAAAACGGCAATTTGGAAGTAGACAATCTGCCACGCAAAAAAACTACCGACGAAGCTAAGGCTCGATCCGTGGCGGGAGCGCTCAGTTATCTGCGGTTTAAGGATATTGCAGACCCATCGCTGCCCGACAGTGTTACCGGCATGAATCATCCAACCATATTTTCAGTTACTACTAAAAAAGGCGAAATATACACTGTCTCTGTCGGCGGAAAACAGGAAGGATCAGATTCCCGATACGTGCGCATCCGCGCGGCATTTGACTCAACCGCTCAACCAACGAAACAGGAACCTGAGACGACTGCGAATGAAAACCAAGATGCGAGCGACCCCGAAAAGGACCTGAAACCAAAAATCGAGGCACTGGATAAAAAATTGCGCGCATGGACATATATCATAGAGTCACACTTGACCGGCCCTATGATGTATACCGAGAACGATCTGATCAAAAAAGAAGAAAAGAAGAAAGACAAGTAAAAATAATAATTTCAGGCAAATGCATGTAACGGTCGTAAGAAACATCTTTATATAAATGACGGAAAATTAAATCTCTACCAAATCAACCAGGACGATAGGGGGTGTTCAGGTGAATGATATCGGACAAACAACAGGGTTGGTCAAGACGCAATCGGAATTGATCGCGTCTCTGCGCCAGGAAATCAATAAGGTGATAGTCGGTCAGGAAAAACTTATCAATCGAATGTTGATAGCGTTAATTTCGAACGGTCACATTCTATTGGAAGGAGTACCGGGTCTCGCCAAAACAACGGCAGTTCAGACTCTCGCAAAAACGTTGGGATTAACATTTCAACGCATCTCATTTACTCCGGACCTTTTGCCGGCTGACGTCATAGGCACAATGGTGTACAATCAGAAAGACGGCACTTTTTCCCCAAAAAAAGGCCCGGTTTTTACCAACCTTCTGCTGGCCGACGAAATCAACCGCGCGCCGGCAAAAGTGCAGTCCGCCCTCCTGGAAGCCATGCAGGAACGGCAAGTGACAATCGGAACCAATACTTATCCCCTCCCAAACCCATTCCTGGTCATGGCAACACAAAACCCGATTGAACAGGAAGGCACATATCCGCTGCCCGAAGCCCAGGTTGACAGGTTCATGCTCAAATACAAAATGTCGCATCCGTCAAAAGACGATGAAAGACGTATCATGAACCGTTTCGCCAAACAACCCAACATCTCCGTTAACCAGATCATGTCAGCCGAACAGGTTGACACAATGCGTAATATTCTTGAACAAGTTTACTGTGATGAGAAAGTCGGTGAATACATTCTCGACATTGTTTTCGCGACACGCCGGCCATCTGACTACAAATTAGACATAGCGCACCAGATAGAATACGGCGCATCGCCACGTGCCACGCTATACTTGAATATAGCCTCTCGCGCCAATGCCATGCTGAACGGCAGAGCTTACGCGACACCACAGGATGTGAAAGAAGTCGCACACGACGTTCTCCGTCATCGAATCATTCTCACTTATGAAGCGGAGGCCGAAGAAGTCTCCAGCGAAGATATCATTACTCGAATATTAAACGAGATACCGGTGCCATAGTCTCTAAGAACGACGGTCAGCGCCGGATTTAATGATATAAGCCGTTGCCGACGGACGAATTCCGGCTTCTATGCATGAGAGGTGTGTCATGCCTATTGATACCAAGGAATTGATGAAACAGGTTGGTCGCATCCGGGTCGTTACAAAGCGATTTGTTGACGAGTACCTGTCGGGAGAATACCACTCGGTGTTTAAAGGAC
>JAFGTH010000240.1 GCA_016934225.1 Lentisphaerota bacterium
CGGCAAATGTCATTGCCAACAGTTCGATAAAATTTCTGCCGATTGTCAACGCCAGGTTCTGACACCGGACCAATTCCGAATTACAGCCTGATTTAATCGGTATTGGTCCCAAGCATAATTTTTTATCGAAACCAGTTATATTGGTTCTTTTATACACAGCGCCCAAATGATAAATTTGAGCGTAAATCTTAACATGTTGCCCGATCTGAAATCGGCGAGGAGAAGAAAAATGAAAACCGGATGGATTATCGCAATTTTAGTTGCCGCCGTTGTAGCTCTGCTGCTGTTCCCTGTCATGGTCAAGAACGGTTTAATAGACAAACAGGAAAACATGATCGAAGCATGGAGTCAGATTGATACGCAACTGCAACGTCGCGCCGATTTGGTGCCTAATCTCGTTGCAACGGTGAAAGGCTACGCCTCTCATGAAGAGAAAATTTTTCTGGAGGTTGCCGAAGCGCGTTCTCGACTTCTGGCTGCAGGTTCGCCCGAAGCAAAAGCGCAAGCTTCATCGTTTATGAGCGGAGCGTTGGGAAGATTGCTTGCAATTTCAGAGAATTACCCCCAACTTAAGGCCGATTCGACATTCATCAGACTTCAAGACGAATTGGCAGGCACTGAAAATCGCATCTCCGTCGCAAGAACAAGGTACAATAACGCCGTAAAGATCTATAACAGCGCTATCCGCAAGTTCCCCGGCAATTTGTTTGCGCCGGGAATGGAAATGGAAAAGGCGGAATACTACGAACCGCCGTCACTGGAATCGCTCCAAACCCCGCCGGAAGTAAAGTTCTAATGGCAAAGTTTTTCAACAAAGAAGATGAACGACAAATCCTTGATGCCATCAAGGATGCAGAGTCCGACACGTCAGGCGAAATACGAGTTCATATCCAGGAACGGTGCAAGGGCGATCCCATTGAAACTGCTAAGAAAGTTTTTGAGCGTATCGGCATGACATCCACGGAAAAACGCAACGGAGTCCTGTTCTTCCTTGCTTATGCAGATCGCAAATTTGCCATATTGGGCGACAAGGGAATAGACGATGCAGTACCGGACGATTTCTGGCGCTCAATTGTAGAGACCGTCATAAGTCACTTCAAAGAAGGGCGTTTCACGCATGGATTACGCGACGGAATTCTCGAAACCGGCCGCGCGCTGAAGAAATATTTCCCTTACCAGTCAGATGATGTCAACGAACTTAAAGACGAGATTAGCCATGGTTAGGCAAATTGCCCATTTCAAAACGATATTTTCCGCACACATGCTTTGCGTTGTGATCGCTGTTCTCTCGGTCATGACGCCGGTCTCGCGCGTCGTTGCAGAACTTAATGTGCCGACATTAAGCGGTAGAATTATTGACCAGGCGCGCATTTTGGATCAGAAAGAACGGCTGTTAATAGATTCGGCATTACAGGAACTGGAAGCCGATCCAAAAGGGGCGCAAGCGGTAGTGCTCACAATTCCATCGCTTGAGGGTGACGCCCTAGAGCTCTTCAGTATGAGGGTGGTCGAAAAATGGGAACTCGGCCGCAAAGAAACCGATAACGGGCTGCTGCTGTTGATATCAAAAGCTGAGCGCCAGATTCGCATCGAAGTCGGCTACGGACTCGAAGGAACTCTTAATGACGCCCGTTGCGGCGATATTATTCGCGGCATGCAACCCTATTTTCGCGCCGGTAAATTCGGCGACGGCATATTGCTGGCAATCAGCGAGATTCATACAATACTCATCGGTTCCCGCCCTTCGTACAAGACGCCTGCACATCCCTCTGCAATAAACAAGGGTGAGATTGTCATGTTTGTCATTTTCGTGTTCTTTTTTCTAATTCTACCCATGATTATGCAAGGCCGCCGCCGTCGCTTCGGTTACACCATCTTCTATCCCGGATATGGCGGATATCGAAGCAGCGGATTCGGAGGCTTCGGCGGAGGCTTCGGCGGATTCGGAGGAGGTTTCGGAGGAGGTTTCGGAGGCGGCGGAGCATCGGGAAGATGGTAAGAGATTCGACAATCCTCGCTGCACCGGGGCATCATGCGAATCAACATTGTTAAAACACTTGCAAGCTAACCTGAATATTTCGCGAATCCCTCAAAAAAAGGCGGAACCATTCGCCTGAAACTCTTAAAGATAGGTTGTGTGATTATTCGCAACACTCGTCGAATCAAGTTCCACGCATCAACTGCATATCCCTACCAGCAACTCTTCGCCATGGTCGCCCGCAGACTGGCTCTGGAATGACTACTCATGGTGCTGTCCCCTGCACCAGAAAAACAACGGCGGCATGGCGGAGCTCTCGAAAACTCCGACCAATACCTTCTCCATCCTGTAAATCCTGTCTCTCACTCCGCGTCTCTGTTCATCAGCGTCCATCGGCGGTTCATTCTTGCTGCTCATGAAACATCCGGGCTAACGCCATTTCGACCTGATTGCTGAGATATCCAGCGTATAATTCTCAAACCATCGGCATATCCTGAGCGGCAAAGTAAAGACATTGGAATTTGACTGATCGGCTGTTTCTGGTATAAATATACCCGTTGGACGGAAGACATGAATATTCCTTTTTCTATTTCGAATTCTTGGATTGTAGTCGGTGTTGGCGCTACGGTATGGTTCATCAGCGCATCTATTCATCCCAAGAACCATAACAAACAAGACATTAACAAAACCCCGCTATTTACCCGTATTCTCGCAATTGTCGGCCTCGCTATCTTGCTCGCAGGAATCTATGCCGGATTGGCCGGACCAGTGAATATAGGTCCATTCACTCTGGATTCATTCGAATTCACTGAATCCAAAAAAACAACCGATGCCGAAACCTTAAAGTACATCCGCAAACATTTGATCGTCAGCAGCAAAGCGGCGCATAGCTGGCACGGCAGCTCAAAAAAAACGATTCAATATACTGTTAGAAACAATGGCCCCAAGAAAATCTCCTACCTTTATCTCCGATTTTACAATTCACAGGGTTTTGATCCGATATACACAGATGTAAAACTTAGGGGACCGTTTCCACCAGGCCGAACGAAAAAGGCAAACGTAACCGTGTCGGCAAAAGTCAAATCATCATATTTCGATCACAATCCGGCGATTGGCGTCGGTCATATTATAGGGGCCGGCTTTTGAACGTCTGATGTTACCGACACATTACATGGTTTATCATAAACGACGCTTTGATCAACAATTCCGCACATCCTGTAATCCGGCTCCAATATGCATATTGAAATCAATAAAGATACAAATCTGACTTGAGTATTTCGTTGCGACAATCCTCAATCCACCCGAGCTCGAACGCAAGATCCAGAATTGTGTAGCGGTTGCGCATCATTTGGGCTGATACAATTGTATCGCAGACACGTTCTCTGGTCAGATTTATCTGCTCAGGTCTCACCGGCACGTCGGCCGCCTTAAATCTGTCACACAGTTCAGCGTACGGGTAAAGGCGCTCCAGCGTTTTGGATCGAAGCGCATCCCAATTGTCCTTCAGGAATGCGATTCTAATACTTAAATCGGTTGGAGCAAGATGTTTAGCCCTGCATTCATCCGTCATGCTCTTGGATATTGGTGTGTCGCCAAACCTGTCCCTGATCTGTTTCTCGCGAGTCGCCCAATCAGGATACTTCGCCACAGCCTCGTCGGCGTCAATATCAGCAGCGTCATGCGCAAATATTGTCTCGGCAAGAGCAGTGCCCATCAACGTGCCAATTGCAACTTTGAAACCGTGCGATACCGGTTCGCCGTTTTTTTCGAGGTTTTCCATTTCCCATATATGACTGAAAAGATGCTCGCTGCCTGACGCAGGCCTGGACTTACGAAGGTATTGCATTGACAACCCGCTCATTGTCAGGCCGAGAAACACTTTTTCAAACGGTTCCGATTCGCCTGCTTTTAATTCGGCAGGAGAATTCAGCCAAAGTCGGAGATCTTTTTGAACCATTTTCCATGCTTCCGTATCTATAGGATCCACGCCAATAAAATCTGCCACTATCCAATCGGCGCCTGCGGTAATTTTACTTGCCAGATCTGCGTATCCGGCGGCGGTCATGGGATATGGGGCACGTTTCAGAACGTCGGTATCCGCAACAATCGCTACCGGCGCCGGACAATCCATTGTCATCTTGACTCCGTCCCGCAAAATCGCGGCGCCGAACGATGAATAGCCGTCCACCGACACAGCCGTGGCAACGCATAAATATCGTCTTTCAGACTCAAATGCAGCTCGTTTCACCAGGTCATTAATTGTCCCGGAACCCACGGATACAGGAATAATGTCGTTTCCCTGAAGAGTTTTGTTGATTTTGGCCACATGTTCGTAGTCCGAATGCAGAATAGGTTTCCCCGGAAACACGAGAGGCTCGAGCGTCGCAACACCTTCCGCGTTGAGGCAGGCATCCACCTTCTCGCCTGCTGCTTCCCACGTATTGTCATCCGCTATGACAATCACAGGGACTTCAGGGAAATGCTCCCTTAACACGCTGGGCACTCTCGCCAGCGTGCCCGGTCCCGAGATAAAGGTCTTTGTCTCTTTCCATGATTCTTCCTGGCTATTCATAGTAACCGTGATGCTAACCGATGCCGTACGGCTCTTCAAGCTATCAATAGCCCCATATTTCAACAGCAAAATTTGACCGTTCATATGCCGAATCTTCGTATTTGAATGTGAATTATACAATGCGCCCTGTTAAACAGTATTTTCGTTGTGGCTGAAATGTGGTTCTTTAATTAGTATAACGACATGCCAGCACCTGAATTTATGCTTGAAGCGATTTTTTGGCTGATTGGCGGACTTTCGCTTTTTCTCTATGGTATTACAATTATGAGCGAATCACTGCAAAGGACGGCAGGAATCGCTTTGCGCAAAGGTTTGCATCATCTTACACGCACCAGATTCCACGGTCTGTGCACCGGCGCCATTATTACGGCGCTCGTCCAGAGTTCAAGCGCTACCACCGTTATGATTGTCGGCTTTATCAGCGCCGGACTGCTTACGTTTCAACAATCCATTAGTCTCATACTAGGCGCAAACATCGGAACCACTTTTACTTCCCAAATCGTCGCGCTCGATCTTGAGAACCTTGCCGTGCCGCTTCTCGGTATAGGTTTTTTGACGGCGCTCACCGCCCACAAGCGAGTTGTACACGAGTTTGGAATAGCGGTAATGGGGTTCGGCATGCTTTTCTTCGGACTAATGTTAATGAGATTTTCCGTGGAATCATACAATACGTCCATCAAGGGCTGGTTACACATGGCGGCTACCG
>JAFGTH010000241.1 GCA_016934225.1 Lentisphaerota bacterium
ATAACCGTCAACTGGCGGACGGGGGCGTTTGTTCCATATTTCTCCAATTTCCTGTGGAGTCATATTTGATTCAACGGCGTATTTCCATATTCCCTCAAGTGATACCGGTTCTGCCTGTTCGTCATCGGCCGGAACAAGACGCATTATGCCGCCCTGACCTCTGCCAAAACCGCCAAAGCTGATATAATTCATTATATGAACAGAAATTACGGATTTGCCCTGTTTGATGAGAGAGCCCGGAATTCTGTATCTGCGCAATGTTGTTCTTGACGCGGCGGGAGAATAGAAACCCATTCCCTGAATGTAACCTGTTTCTCCAACACGGATCCCGTTAAGATAGGTTACGTCGAAATCGAGAATTGTGCCTAAGTGCATTAGAAGATCTTTGTTTTCCCATTCTTTGGGGATATCGACTTCCTTTCTGAACCACAACGTACCGTTCATTTCAAGTCCGGCATTTTCTATTAGCGACGGAAGTTTCATCTCTTTCCAAATTTCCGCATCGAAGTCAGGTTTGTGCCAGCCTGCATTGAAGCCCTTGCTCATTTTGTCTCTAGGGAAGACTCCGTCGAACCATTCATCGCGTGCTTTGTTGTATTCGCCGATTTTTTCAGGAAGTTCGGCGACGGCTTGATCAAAACGCTGAAGGATTGGAGCGAGTCTTTCGTCGGCAACGAGTCCTTTACGGCTTGTCCATGATTCGGCGGGTGTGGAACCCCAGGAACTGTTAATCAATCCCACGGGTACATCAAGTTCCCTCATCAACTCGCGGCCGAAGAAATAACCGACGGCGGTAAATGAACGTCCTGTCTTTGGGCTGCATACTCTCCAGCTTCCCCGACACTCATCTAGAGGTTCGGGACTGACATTGTGCGCAACCACGAAAGTTCGCATTTTGGGGTAGTCGGCGGCGGCAATTTCCTTTTGACTGTTTTTTGTACCACCAAGGGTTGCCTGCATATTGGACTGACCGGAGCAGAACCACACTTCTCCGACAAGCACATCCTGAATTACAATGGTATTTTTGCCGGTTATTGTCAGTTCAAATGGCCCGCCGGCAGTGAAAGGACCGGTTTGCAGTGTCCATTTTCCATTGCTGTTGGCAATAGTTGACACCGTTCTCCCGCAAAGCGTTACAGAAACTTTTTCGTCTGGATCAGCCCAACCCCAGACGGGGATCAGCATTTCGCGTTGAATAACCATGTGATTACTGAACATGGCAGGCAATCTGATGTCGCCGAGTGCAGGCGTGATCCATGGGACAACGGCAAGAATTATCAAGATAGTAATGGGTAGGCTTTTTTTAATCATTCTTTTCCATAGTTGTATATTTTTCCTGCTTGCCGAATTTGTTTAAGAGTAATTGAATACACCATAGAATTGAAATAATAAAAAAAGAAATACTAAATATTATTTCGAGGGCCTTAATGCTTTCAAAAAATTGACAGGAGACAAATTATGGTAACAGCGGCAGATTCCGGAACATTGCAACCGTTTAATTATGATACCAAGCACCTCGCGCATGTCGCTTGGGGCCCTTGGGAGAACCTTGCGTTCTACAAACGCAACGGCATTGCCGAGAGTTTCACGACTACACCGGAATGGATAGATTTGTGGTTCGAGCGTTTGAATAGCGAAGATGCGGTACGCCGCATGGCCGATGCGGGAATCAACTTTATTATCAGCCGCTATTTCAAGGGTTTCGGGTTGGAAGCGGAGGCGCCGGATTTGGCCTACGCGCGCAAACAAATCAAATGGTGCCGGCGCTACGGCATTCGCTATATCGCGTACGTGCAATGCCTGACGCTCGTTTCCGAAACATTTTTTAAAGAGGTTCCCCAGTCCCGCGAATGGCTCCGACATGAGGCAGATGGTTCTGTTCCCCGCTACGCGGATGAAGCGCCGGCGTCTTGGCGCATGGAGCCGGCGATCTACCATCAGGGTTTTATCGAGTATCTAAAGCAGGTCATCACGCGCGCCATTGGTCAGGACGGCGCCGACGGCATCATGCTTGACAATATGCAGGCACATCCTTGTTATTGCTCTGCCTGCCAACAGTCTTTCCGAAACTACGTGCGCAACTCAAAAACCTTCACGCCCGAAAAGCTTGCGCTTCAATTCCTTGATTATGACTCGATCGAAATTCCACCAACGTTAACCGCGCATGACCCGCTAAGTTATGAATATTGGCAGTTTCGCAGGCAGCACTTTGTCCGCGTGTTGCGGGAACTCCAAGCGCATATCAAAGCGTGCCATCCGCAGGCATTGTTTATTCCGAACGCTACCGCGCCGACTATCACGCGTCACCCGTCTGTTATGTTGGAGGACGCCAATACTCCCGAATATGCCGTTTGTTTCGATGCACTCAAGAATGACGGGGCCGAAAGCCCTGGCTTGGATAGCAATCGCCGTATTGTCGGCTCGATGATGCGTTTCAAAATCGCCAATGCACTCGGCACCATCGTCGTTCCTAAGAATCCTTTGGGCGGATACGCCCCTGATGTGCTCTCGGATGAGGAGGTTAGGGCGCATATTGCCCGCACGGCTGCTGAATATCTCGCCTTCGGCGGATATCCTGTGCCTTTTATGGGCGTGCTTAACCCGACGCGGTCCGATCGCGGACGGAAGCTTAATCTGGATTACCCCGCGGTTTTTAATGCCGTTAAAGCTTATTCCGGTTTTGTCAGAGCGCATGCTGACTTATACACCGGAGCGCGCACAGCCGCGCGGGTCTTTCTGTATGCCTCAAGCAATGCGGTTTGCCGCTGGCCAGCCGTCATGGCAGCGGTGGCGCACCGCAATTGGGATACTCTGTTGGCGGAAAGGTTGGTGTTTGGCGCTGCTCCGGCAGGCAAGCTGGACGCATTGCCCGCGGACGCCGTACTGCTGATTATGGATATTCCAGCGATGGCGGCGGAAGAGTGCGATGAAGTCATTGCGTTCCAACGGCGCGGTGGGCGGTTGGCCATTCTCGGACCCACATCCTGGTATAATGCCAATTATCAGGACGCACGCGCGATCGGTTTGCGACAGCTTGTGTCCTCAAAGGATGCAGAGCGCTGGGAACAAGGCGAATTGATTGTTCGGCCGGGCCTTTTTATTGAGCCAACGCCGACCCCGGAAATCGAAAAGGCGCTGGCGCTGAGGCGGCGTCATTTTTCGGAGACGCGGCGTGCGAGTCATACGCTTACCGGAATTATTAACCAACTCGATCCTGACGCCTGGGTTGCGAGGGTGACTGCGCCTGATCATATACTTGTGGATGCGTACAATCTGCCCGACGGCAGGCAGGTGATCCATCTTTACAACATCTGCAACCAGCAAGCAGCGGAAAACGTTGAGCTTGCAATTGGCAGAGGCGAGGATTGCCATCAAATTGAGCATTTTTCGCCTGACTACGAAGAAGCGCCGGTGCCATCTTGGAACATCCAATCCCGGGAATGTGTCGTTCGTTTGTCCCGGAT
>JAFGTH010000242.1 GCA_016934225.1 Lentisphaerota bacterium
AAGCCGATCGGGTTCTGGAGGTTTTTGAGAACCTGTTGAAGAAACATATGAAGGCATAATGGATTTTAATTTATATGAAACAGATACATGTTCAAGTTGCTGAGGAATTCGGCTCCAACGCGCGCAGTGTTCTTGGAGAAATTAACGACATTCAATTACGGGCGGCTGTCTCGTTCTTGATGTCGGCAAACAACGTGCATATTCTTGGGATTGGACATTCAGGGTTTTTCGGAAAAGTTCTTTCGATGAAGCTGAATCATGTCGGGCTCAGCGCGTACACGGTTTACAACGAAACGAATCCGCCAATTCGTTCTGGTGATGTGTTTGTGGCTATTTCCCAGTCTGGCGAAACCCGGACAATTATATCGCTTGTTGAAGAAGCGAGGAGTGTCGGGGCAAAAGTGCTAGGAATTACGGCAAACGAACATTCGAAGATCGGGCAAATGTCTGATGTTTGTTTGAGAGTCGGCAAGCGCGCGAAAGATATGGAATTCCCCGCGATGTCAATTCTTGGGAACGGAAAATTTGAGAACATGAATGGAGCTTTATTCGGTGCAAGTATATATGCTTTGTTCTATGCGATTGTCATTATGATCATGCAAGAACGTGGTGAGACGGTGGAATCGGTTGATGCTCGTCACGCGAATTTGCAGTAGCGCGATATTTGCGCGCAAGCGGGATTACAGGATATATGGGATTGCGGGCAGACAAGTTTTAGAAAAAACGCAAGTCGGTTTTATTCTGCGTAAGATGGGAATTGTCGCTTCCATCCAGTTTGATAGTCCAGACCCCATCCGACCATTTTAATTCAATTAGACAACAGAAAGTCGGATATACGGTTTTATTCGGAGCAATTTTTCGGCAAAACCGCGAGATGGAACCGCCGTGGGTGATCAACGCCAGATTGCCTTCCGAGTTGCGAATAATTGATTCAACGGCGTTTGCCATTCTGATTGTGGCGTTGTCTTCTGTTTCGGGGTAGGTGGGAATGACCGTTGAGTTGTAATGCGCGTCAATTCCAGGGAATTGCTTTCGCAAAACATCAGCAGTCGGAAGATCCGGATTGTGCGGGAACCATTGTTCCAGAAACATCTCGGCAAGGCCTGCTTCTATACGTATTGGCAGTGCCAGTTCCATGGCGATGAGCGACGCAGTTTGAACCGTTCTCAAAAACGGTGACGCATACACCAAGTTAATTTGCTCGGGCTGAAGTTTTTTGCCGGTCTCGGTTGCTTGTTGCTCACCGTCTTTGGAGAGGGGCGAGTCAAGCGGTCGGGCAGCGGTTGCCATCCAGTCGGGGTCCACAAAATCAAGGCGATGGCCGTGTCGAATCAACCAAACAGTTCGGGTGGGGCTAGACATTTCCACCGTGCTCCATTTTGCCTGAATCCTCTTTTTGGCGCCGCAATTCAGCTGACTCAACTACGAATGTTTGTTGTGTCATCGCTGCGATCAAACTATACGCCCGGAGGTTTGGGCAATCCTTTTAATGAAGCTAATGAACGTTGAAGCAATTCGTCGGGCAACGCATAGTCTTTAAGTTTGCCATCAAAGTAAGCCTGATAGCCGGTTAGATCCATTAGACCATGTCCAGACCAATTCATCAGAAGGATTTTTTCTTTACCTTCTTCCTTGGCCATTTTTGCTTCCCGTATCACCTGCGCAATCGCATGTGCAGTTTCCGGAGCCGGAATAAAGCCTTCGGTTCTAGCCCACAGCACAGCGGATTCGTAGCATTCAAGTTGATGAAGCGCCGCTGCCTCAATCAGTTTTTCGCGTAGCGCATGACTGACCATAGGCGCCATGCCATGGTAGCGTAATCCGCCTGCGTGAATGGGAGGCGGTACAAACGTATGTCCCAAACTGTACATGGGAAGAAGCGGAGTCATCATAGCGACGTCACCCGAATCGTACGCGTATGGCGCACGTGTGAGGGTTGGGCAGGATTCCGGTTCTGTTGCGATAATTCGTATTGTTTTTCCGGCAATTTTGTCGCAAATAAACGGAAACGCTATTCCGGCAAAATTAGAACCACCGCCGGCGCATCCAATTATGACGTCAGGATAAACGCCGATTTTATCGAGCTGTTTTTTTGCCTCCAAGCCGATTATTGTTTGATGAAGCAGAACGTGGTTTAAAACACTTCCCAGTGCATATCGCGTGTCTTTGTTCTGTACCGCTTGCTCTATTGCTTCGCTGATTGCAATGCCTAAGCTGCCGGGCGTATCCGGGTCGTTCTTTAATATTTCGCGTCCTGCATTTGTTTCTTCACTGGGACTGGCGACACAATCTGCGCCCCATGTGTTCATCATCATTTTCCGAAACGGTTTTTGATCGAAGCTGATTCGAACCATAAAAACCTTGCACTGGAGTCCCATGAGCTGGCAACTGAAAGCCAGTGCGCTTCCCCATTGGCCTGCGCCGGTTTCGGTGGTCAGTTTTTTTATGCCGAATTCTTTGTTGTAGTAAGCTTGTGCTATTGCTGTATTGGGCTTATGGCTTCCAGGGGGTGAGACGCCCTCGTTCTTGTAATAAATTCTGGCCGGAGTCCCGAGCATTTTTTCCAAACGCTTGGCACGATAGAGTGGGGAAGGGCGCCAGAGCTTGAGAACACCAAGCACCTCTTCCGGAATGTTGATCCAACGTTCCGTGCTCATTTCCTGTTCGATGAGGTTCATAGGAAAAACAGGCGCCAGCATATCCGGAGTAATCGGTTTGCCGTCCGCTGCAACGGGCGGAGGCATGGGCTTGTCGAAGTCGGCGTTGAGATTATACCATTGGCGCGGCATCTCGTCTTCAGTCAGGTTAATCTTGATCAATTCCGCCATAATTTCCCCTTTCATTGGTTTCGGCTGGTAGTCAAAAAACATATGTAGCATACGGTTTTATCGGTCGGCGGTCAATGAAAGTTCCTGCCAAATGTCCGAAGATTTTTTACGGCAATTTATGGCAATACTTGAAGTCATGTGACAGAAGACAACGAAAAAACATTTCGATTCATGACCGCGCAATAATCGGACAGCCTTTTGCATGCCGATCGTATTGTAAACAGATACAGAACATTGTAGGATTTGAGCATAAAGAATCATCATTCTGCAATGGCGAGTGATTTTATGATTGGTTTTCATCCGGTACAAACAGACAAAGATATTGCGATGGTCGCGAAGCTTGCTCGCGAGATTTGGCGTAAACACTACAACTCAATAATCGGTGACAAGCAAGTGGAGTACATGCTTGAGAAATTTCAGAGCGAGGCCGCAATTTCAGATCAAATAGCGAATGGGTATCAATACTATTTAATTCGAAATGGCGACAGTAGTATCGGTTACTTGGCTGTGATTCTGCAGATGCAAGAATCGCCTCAACGGATGATGGTCAGCAAGATATACGTTGTTCAAAATTACAGGGGAATCGGTTGCGGCAAGGCGGCGATTCGTTTCGCGGAAAAGTTGTGTGTACAGAGCGGCGCAAAAATGCTTTGGCTCACTGTGAACAAATACAACTCAAATACAATAAATTGGTACGAGCATATGGGTTTTGTCAATGCACGTTCCGTTGTTCAGAACATAGGCGCCGGGTTTATAATGGACGATTACGTTATGGAAAAGGTGATTGTCGCTGACAAAGAATGAAGGTTTGCAACGGTTTTGCATATTGTACGGACAATATTTATCTGGCCGGATTTATTTGTCAAAATGGCGATATTTCGCATACACATTGACGAGTATTACAGGGTTATGCACATCCAAATACCCGGATTGATATGCGAATGCTTGGCATTTGCGAAAATATGATGTAATTTCAGTACTGACTTGGCGGGAATATACAGTGTTTTGGAAGTCGCATTGTTTAAGAGGTGGCAAATGCGTGTTTGCATTAGGCCGACTTTTTTCATGTTCGTAATTTCTTTGATGCCGTGTGGTTGTTCAACTATCGTCAAACAGACCCAATTCATTCCGTGCGCTAATCCTAAATGCAGTATTTGCAATGGGACTGGCGCGTACAGGTGTCCTACTTGCATGGGGCGCGGTGTCGTTCCGTGCACGGTTTGTAACAGAAGCGGTTTTGTCGTTTGTGATTTGTGTAACGGATCAGGTGAGCATCACGGGAAAACATGTGTCAGATGTAACGGAACGGGACGTCACAGTTGTTCCAATTGCGGTGGAACAGGCAGTATCGAATGTTCCAAGTGTGATGGTGTTGGAATGATTAAATGCGGCACGATAATATATTACTGGGTATGTCGTGAGTGCGGCGCCCGTTTTGACTATGCGCCGAAGATTTGTCCGTACTGCGC
>JAFGTH010000243.1 GCA_016934225.1 Lentisphaerota bacterium
ACAGCATGGTTCGATATTATCCACACAACGATTTCATGTGTCATGTGCTTGGATTTGTCAATTATGAGGGAATTGGAAGTTCTGGAGTCGAACAACTACTGGACAAATATTTGCGGGGTTGCCCCGGTGTTATCGAGAGTAACGTCAATGCATTCAGGCAGGAGCTTTACACGCAACGGAATATTTACATACCGGCGCTGGAAGGCGCGGATGTTTTTCTGAATCTTGATCAAAATATTCAGCATATTGTGGAGAAGTCGCTGGATGCGGTAATGGAACGGCACAAGGCCAAAGCGGCGTGGGCAATCGTGCAAAGAGTGCGCACTGGCGAGCTTCTCGGAATGGCATGTCGCCCGTCGTTCAATTTGAACGATTTTTATCGGACAAAGCCCGAATACTTATTGAATAGAGCCATAGGAAATATCTATGAGCCTGGCTCGACGTTTAAGGCGGGGATTATTGCAATGGCCATTGATAGAGGTTGCGTCTCGCCGGATACGATTTTTGATTGCGAGAATGGCGAATGGAAATATGGCGGGCGGGTTCTCCGAGATCACCATAACTACGCGAAATTAACTGTTGCCGATATTCTGAAAAAATCCAGCAACATAGGGGCTGCCAAGATTGCGCTAACGCTTGGCGACCGACGGATGTATGAAGGACTGAAGGCGTTTGGGCTGGGGCAGGCTCTTGGCATTGACCTGCCGGGAGAAGAAAAAGGTATTCTGCATCCCGCATCAACGTGGTCGAAAATCAGTCCGACTCGGATTGCGATCGGGCAAGGAGTGGCCGTTACCGCGCTACAAATGCTCGGTTTGATGTGTGCTATTGGCAATGACGGTTTTTTAATGCGACCCCATGTGGTACAGAGCGTGGTCGGCAAAGATGGAACCGTGCTTTTGGATCCGAAACCGGAGGTTCTTGCCCGTCCGATTTCAAGCGAGAGCGCTGCAATGATGCGCGATCTGCTTGCCAGGGTAACGGAAAACGGCGGGACGGGGATGCGGGCGCGTGTCGAAGGGTATAAAGTTGCAGGGAAAACCGGAACAGCTCAGAAAGCAATAGCCGGCGGTTATTCTGAGACGGCGTACGTGGCTTCGTTCGTAGGTTTTCTTCCGGCAGACGATCCGGAAATCGGAATCATAGTAGTTGTTGACGAACCTCAACCGATTCATACAGGCGGCGCTGTTGCCGGGCCGGTTTTCAGTGAGATTGCGGGACAGACGGTTCGTTACCTCGATATTTCGCCTGCAAGAAGTTATTTGGCAGGAACTGCCGGTTCGGCAATTCATCGGTGATCAGGAAAATTATTGTTCATGCGAAAGGAAAGAGAACCATGATACGGATTCATTTTGGCAAACGTAATAATATCGAAAGACGTAAATGCCGATTGGACGGTTTCAGTTTGGCTGACGAAAGCAAGAGTGGAAAATATATTTTCTATGGATTGGATCGAATCATGCGTCCCAGAATCGAGTGCGCAACCGGTTCAACTGTTTCGTCAAGATTTGTTTAGCGATAGTTGATAATCGTCTCTTATGAACTACGATGTTATAATGCGCAACGTAGAGATCATTCGCGTTGCCGGGTCGCCGCCGCGCGATGTGACTGGTGTAGTCGCGGATTCGCGACAAGTTAAGCCTGGTTCGGTTTTTGTCGCAATCGCCGGCACTCGAAAAGACGGCAGCAGCTATATTGCGGATGCCGTTGCAAGAGGCGCCAGCATAATCGTATCCGAACAACTCGAACAGAATTCATTTCCAGCTGGTGGAAACACGTGTTGTTTGCAGGTGGCCGATGCCAGGGAAGCGATAGCGATTCTGTCGTCAAATTTTTACGACCGTCCGTCAGTAAAATTGCGCATGGTGGGAATTACCGGGACAAACGGAAAAACAACTACCGCTTATCTTGTTCGTCAAATCCTTGGGGACGCTGGAATGAAGCCTGGTTTAATCAGCACCGTGGCGTATGAATTCGGCGCTCGATCCATACCGGCCGACAGAACCACTCCGGACGCCGTTGCGCTGCATGGTCTGCTTTCCAAGATGGTTAACGCCGGGTGTTTGAGCGCAGTGATGGAAGTGTCATCGCATGGTCTTCTTCAGAAGAGAGTTTCTGGAATTGACTTTGATGTTGGAGTATTTACCAACCTGACACATGATCACTTGGATTATCACGGCACGATGGATAACTATTTCATGGCGAAATCGCGTTTATTCAGACAATTGCGAGGCTCCGATCAAGGTAATAAACCGGCTATTGCTGTTATCAATATAGACAATCTGTGGGGAAGAAAAATAATCCAGGACAATCTTACGTCCGCGAAGATAGTGACCTACGGCATGGACCCTGAGGCGGAAGTTTGCGGCATAGGCCCTGATATCTCATCGCGTGGCACCCAGTTTATTGTGCGTTCGCCTTGGGGAGAAACGCAAATAAACAGTAATCTAATGGGACGATTTAATGTCAGCAATATATTGGCCGCAGTGGCTACCTGCAGCAGTTTGGGTATTGATCTGTCCGCAATCCGATCCTCCATTGCGGCCATGAAAACCGTGAGAGGAAGGCTTGAACGTGTCGAAGAAATCAAGGACCGTTGCGTGTTTGTGGATTACGCGCATACGGATGATGC
>JAFGTH010000023.1 GCA_016934225.1 Lentisphaerota bacterium
GTGTATATCCTCTTCACCCATGTACACGACACAGTCCATGCCGAACAAAGCCGCGGCAGTGGCCGTGGCAACACCATGCTGTCCGGCGCCCGTTTCAGCCATCAGTCGCCGCTTACCCATGCGACGGGCCAATAAAGCTTGCCCAATCGTATTGTTAATTTTGTGCGCACCTGTGTGATCCAAATCCTCGCGTTTGAGATAGATTTTCCCTCCACCGCACATCTCGCTAAGACGGGCGGCATAGTACAAAGGCGAAGGCCGTCCGACGTAATCGGCCAGAATTTGCCGATACTCCGCCATAAAGGCCTTGTCAGCCATAGCTTCGGAAAAAGCTCTGTCCAGCTCAACCAATGCAGGCATGAGAGTTTCGGCAGCATATCGTCCACCGAAAATGCCGAAATGTCCATTGGTGTCCGGTTGATGTCTTGTTTTCACGAAAACTTTACAGCCTTTGCTCTCATTATGAAATCACGCATGCGATCCGGATCTTTCCTACCCGGACTGCTCTCCACACCACTCACTACATCAACACCCATAGGAGACGCAATGCTAATTGCTTCCTGAACATTATCCGGGTTAAGTCCGCCGGCCAACATGGCCGGATGCCTGCTGCAAACGGATGCCGCCCATTCCCAGTTCGCAATCACGCCCGTTCCGCCATATTGACCGGTTACCGATGCGTCTATTAAATACATGTCTGCGCGCCATTCCGCCGGATCTGATCCGTCGTTAAATCGCACAACTCTCCAAACAGGCTTCGCCATACCAACAAAATCGGCTGCACTCTCGTCGCCATGAAGCTGCACTGCAGCAAGCCCGCAGTCTGACGCAATACGCTCCACTTCATCCCTCGACATATTCACAAATACACCCACGGAGCGCTCTGCGCAATTTGTCCGATCCACCAAACGAGCAAGTTTCACGGGTTTAATCGCTCGCGGCGACTTCTCGTAGAGAACAAATCCAACGTAATCCGCGCCCAGCTCTAACGCTGTGACAATATCGGATTCGTTTGTCATTCCGCAGATTTTGACCAGAATTTTATTCATTGTCGCGATTTCCCGATAAACCGCCTCCGAAACCAATGATCGCACAAAGACCAGTGGATTGAATAAACAGGATTATAATCTCTTGATCTCCAAAACCTGCCGGCATGTTGATCGCGCCGAAAGAAATCTATTTCCCAAACGACGAGTACTCCCCTACCACCTTGATGAGAGAACCGATGGAGAGTGGTTTTCGCAGACATGTATGCACTGATTCGTCACCAATTATCTCGCGAAGTCTGTCGCTCATCATAAACCCGGTGCAGAAAATAAACCTTGGCATTGCCAACCCATTGTTCCTGCACAATTCCGTAATACTATTGTACGCTTCCTCGCCGTTCATGCTAGGCATGGACACATCCATGATAATCAGTGCATGACGCCCCTTCGAAAAAGCCTCCACTGCGGCATTGCCGTCGGAAGCGGAATCAATCGTAACATTCGGATACGCAGTTGATAACGCCTTGGTAAAAACTTTCCTGAGAATCTCTTCATCGTCTGCCACTAAAATTTTGTTGTGGTCACACGCTCCGCCGCCATGATCCGAATCAATATTGTAGCGAGGCCCATCATCATCATCTTCAATAACGTCCAATTCCTCCTCCTTCCGGAGTCTATCCATCACCGATACGATTCTGGCAAGTTGCGTTGAGTATTCCTTGTTGGAATCAAGTTCGGCCATACACGTTAGAATTTGCAGCGGATTGTTGATTTCGTGATATAGAGTGGAAAGAGTCTCGAGCCTGGCGCGTATTCTTTCTTCCATAATCTGAATTTCATCGGCTTTTTTACGTTCGATTTCGGCCTTTTTGCGCCCCGTAATATCGCGCGCAAAGAAACACAATCCGCCTTCTGATCGTCCCTTGTAACGTCCCACAACCATCTCGGCATAAAACATGGACGCATCCCCGCGCCGACAAAAACCCTCAAGTACCGTGAATATCTTCTTTTCAGCATTCTCATTCACCAGTTTCAGAACTTCTTCGTTCGCGCCGGAGATTAGGCTCATTATATTGACACCTTTTAAAGCTGTCTTTGTTGTGCCGAAACTGTATTCCGCGCGTGTGTTGGCCTCAAAAACAATTCCATCGTAATCGGTCAGCAAGACCGCATCATACATGCTTTCCAACAAACCATCCATCCGGTCAAAACTTAAACCGCCCTGTTTGGACTCCTCAGGCTGGGGGTATTCGGCAACCTGTTGCGTGACACTCAGTCGCGTGTTTGCCGAACCGCCGTCATTGCGAAATACTCTTACAGGTTTTTTGGCCATAACATCCCTATATTCCCGTCTCTGTGAATTGTCTTACCTAAACAGGTTAGTATTTCCGCGCATTGTTTGCAACAAGTCCTTGAAGTTCTCTTAATTTGGCGTCAGGAGAAGCGCTTTTCATAAGCATTTCTCCAACCAGAAAGGCATTATATCCGGCCTCCTCCAATCCGATAATATCGGCTCGGCAACGAATTCCGCTCTCTGCAACAGCTAGCCGTTCGGCTGGTATTTCACGCGACAGTCTTCGGGCAGTGTCTAGATCGGTCTTCAAGGATTGTAAATCGCGGCTGTTCACCCCAATAATTGCGCGATCCAATCCAAGCGCCGTCTCCAATTCCGACTCGGTGTGTGATTCCACCAAAACGTCAAGTCCGAGTTCAATCGCTACATTATAGAGAGCGCGCAATA
>JAFGTH010000244.1 GCA_016934225.1 Lentisphaerota bacterium
GTTGCAAAAACCGCCTCAGCGGACGAGATAAAGAAAGCCTACCGGAAGTTGGCCATGAAATATCATCCCGACAGGAATCGGGGTGATGACAAGGCAGAGGCCATGTTTAAGGAGATATCGGAAGCGTATGAGGTTTTGAGCGACCCGGCGAAGAAGCAGCAGTATGACCGGTTTGGGCATGATGGACTCAAGGCGGCTTTTGGCCCCGGGGGTTTTGATTTTTCGCGTGATTTTACGCATGGCTCTGACCTTCAAGACATACTTGGGTCAATATTCGGGGATGGTGGAGGAGGTTTCTTCGACGATTTGTTTGGCGGCCGGTCGCGCAGAAGGTCTTCGGGCGGTCCGCAACGCGGCGCCGATCTGCGATTTGATTTGGAGATTGATCTGGAAGAAGCGGCTTTTGGTTCAGAGCGTGAGATTACGATTCCGTTGACGGTGGATTGCGATACATGCGGCGGATCCGGTGTGGCTCCCGGCAGCAGCAAAGAGACTTGCAGGCATTGTGGCGGTCGTGGGCATGTTATCGCGGGCGGGGGCTTCTTTCAGGTGCGTCAGACCTGCCCAGTTTGCGGAGGCGCAGGCACGATAGTCAAAAATCCATGCAAGACATGTCACGGTTCGGGACGTGTCAAGACACGTAAACGGCTTAGTTTGCGGATTCCAAAGGGAGTGGAAACAGGTTCGCGGTTGCGACTTGCCGGAAAAGGTGAAGGCGGGATGAAGGGCGGGCCTTCCGGTGATTTGTATGTTTTATTACACGTTACCGAACATGATCTCTTTATTCGAAACGGCAATGACTTGCATTGTGATGTTCGTGTTCCATTCCATATAGCCTCTATCGGAGGCGATATACAAGTTCCGACAATTGACGGATACGCGAAGGTTAAATTGACCGCAGGCACCAACATGGGCAAGATTTTCAGATTAAAAAGCAAAGGCATGCCGGATGTTGAAGGTTATGGGCGGGGCGATTTACACGTCCGAGTGATTCCGGAGATGCCATCGAAGTTGAGTTCAAAGCAGAAAAATCTTATAAAGGAATTTGCCGCGCTGAGTGACGAATCCAATTATCCGGCGACTCAGGACTTTCAAAAGAGGGCCGATGCTTTCTTTGCGCGTAAGAAGGCGATAAACAAATAACGTTTCTCGCCGATTTGTCGGCAATTACATTTCAGTGCACCGCTGCTACGTACATAAATCCGCATGGACCGAAAAAGGGGTTCTACCTTCGCCTGAAGAGATTCATCATCTCCGGCATGTTCTACGTCTTAAAGAAGGTGACGAAATAGAAGTATTTGATGGTCTTGGCAAACACGCGCTTGCTTGTTTGTCATCCGCGACAGAACAAACCCCGTTTACAATTGTTAAGGGATCTGTCGTTCAGAATAAGATGCCTTTGCAAATAACGCTTTTTCAAGCTTTACCGAAAGGCAAAAGGATGGATTTGATTATTGAGAAGGCTGCGGAACTTGGCGTGACATCCGTCTGGCCTCTTTTGACGGAGAGGGTTATTGTGCGCATGGATCGGAAGCAGTGCGCTGCCAAGGTGGAGAGATGGCAGAGGGTGGCGCTCAGTGCGTCGAAGCAATGTGGCACGAAATGGGCGCCTTGTGTGTGCCCGATATCTTCGTTAAGTGAAGCGTTAGCATCCATGGGACGAACGGACCTTTTTCTGGTCGGTTCATTGCGCCGGAACGCACGCCAATTGCATGATGTCATGCGCGATGTGACTACGGCTTCAACAGGTTGCGGTACTGTTAAAACATTTTACCGAGCTGCGCTTTTAATAGGGCCTGAGGGAGATCTCACGGATGCCGAAACGGACGATGCGGTAAGCGCCGGAGCCATACCGGTAACTTTCGGCGAACTTGTTCTGCGCGTTGAAACTGCGGCGTTATACGGCATGAGCGTATTAGCTTACGAACTGGCTCGTACCCGATGATTTACCGACGCGAACTACGGAATGGGCATTGTTCCGATTCCTATTAAGTTACGGGTTCGCATTGCAATTATATTCCGAATGGGCGCAAAGCGATGATCCGTATTAATGATATGCATTGCTTCATTTCCGCCGAATCTCATTGCCTGTTCGGCCGATTTAACGGCGGCGTCCGTCTGGCGGGTGCCTATTTGAACTGCTGCCAGGTCAAGGTGCGCACGCCAGTCATTTGGAGCGCGGTGTATGTATAGCTCGAGAATCTCAATGACTTTATTTGGCAGTTTTGCCTGGGCGTAAAGTCTTGCTATATCCAACAACATTCCGGGAGCAGAATTGGTCGGCAAGGCGGCCATGCATTTATCTAGAGCTATGCTCATTTCATTGTTGCGCCCGGCGTGATGCAGCATGTTTGCCGCATTCATATAGACTCCGGGCGGCAAATTCGGCGTATTCACAATACTTCCCATAATGTTCATAAACGGAACGAATTGCTGCGATTTCAGATAACAGTCCGCGAGTTCAATAGCTTCGCGCACATCCATTTTATTTGTCTTCTGCACTGCCTCAAGTTGAGCAATTCGTTCGTTTAACTTTTGAAGTCCGTCCAAGTGCGTAAGGAATTCTTTAACCTTGGTGTTGCCCGGATCAGCTTCGCCGAATTCCTGCATAATCTCGGATGCTTCGGATATTCTCCGCAGAGGAATCAGAACCTCGTGAATCATTCTAAAATTGGCTTCTGGGCTGAGAGGGTAAAGCATGCGAGCTTCGCGAAATGCCTGTTCCGCTTCCGCGAATTTCCTTTCACCCGGATTGGCATAAAGGCCTGCTATTGCGCTGCGAAGTTTCGAAAACGATTTACGCGCGACTATGTCCCGTATGAACTTATTATTACCGACGAGCCTGCGTGTATACCAATCCCAGAAATCCATGTCGTTTGTGATTGTCTCACGATCGAGATTTGTCGGGTTTCGATTGATTTTCATGATCAATCCATGCGGCGTCAAGTAATTGTACATCCAACGAATAACGTAGCTTTCTTCCACGTAGAAGTCATGTTTGTAGTTATTGTGTTCAAATATCATTTGAGCAAGTATGCCGTTTATTTCCATCACTCCGAGTGCGCCACTAACCTGTACCCGGCCGTTCTCGATTTTGAGTTGGGCGTTGGCAGGTCTGACGCCCGATTGAACCTCGCGAACGTACCGTTCAAATGCTTTTGCGCTATCAGGCTGGGCCGGGATCCATATCTCGTTGCCATACAGATCGCGCATTACACTCATATACGTTCCGTCGGCCAGCGCATTCTGCGTAATAAGATACACATCGGGTCTGACTTTGGCTGAGTAAATCATGTATGTAGGAACGAAACGGCCCGGGTCTGTACCGCCGAAGAATATAGCGCGTGGACCCATTTCCGGAGGGAAGAATGGGTTTGGCAGGGGCTCTTCGTCTGATTGCACTTCTTCGATTATGGCTTCTGCGCCGCGAAGCTGGTAATTACCGAATTGCCATCCGAAATCATGGCCGTTTTGTTCCGCGCCGCCATATGTTCTCAGCAGTTCTTTGTTTGAGGCATTTTGCTGGATCGGCACTAGGGGCAGAAGCGCTGCGACGCCCAGGCTTGACCAAACTACGGCTTTATGAATGGAAGTTTTTTTTCGAAAGAATGAACCGCTCAAAAAATCTACAGAGGCGAGTCCGAGAATCAAGCCATATCCTATCCACAACGCATAAAGCGCATGCGAAGATATAAATTTTACCTTTTGTATGAAATTATCCTGTATATCGCCCTTGGGATTGGCCAAAGCTATCAGGAGCAGGCTCATTACAAGAAATCCGGTGAGGGTAGACATAATCCATTTCTGTGATCCTGGGTCAATTATCATCGTGAACTGGCATCGTCGCGTGTGCATAAGCCACGCGACAAAAGAGGCAACGGCAAACGGAGCAATCATCAATAGCAATATGCCGAATATCTGTCTCAATTCTTCTGTATTGAGCCCGTCGTTTAACCCGCTTGTAATCGCCGTTATTTTAAATCCAAGAAGCATAATATATGCGAGGCACATGCCGATACCGCTCAATAATACGATCCCTGAAGTACACTTCTCCGACAGAGACGATTGTGTTCTGCCGGTGAGAATATGAAGCGGTTCCTTGATAAGATTAATCAGAATAGCCATGCCTCCAACGATCATAATGAGAATAATTCCGCTAATTGGCATTTTATACAACCCCATGCCCAGAAGCGTAGCATCAACCTGATCGGTAGTTATCAGTTTGTCTGTTACAATGGTGACGGACGAAATAACGGCCAA
>JAFGTH010000245.1 GCA_016934225.1 Lentisphaerota bacterium
CAATGATCTTGGCGCGGCCGTTCGTTTGGCATATCAAGCTGTGCTTAAAATCAAGTTTGACGGAGTGCAATATCGAACGGATATAGCGGCGAAAGCTCTTCGTCCGTCGCTTGTATAAAGCAGCTTGGTCTTTGCGTTTAACAGTAATTATATGGAGAAAACGGAATGAAGAAACCGGAAGTGGCTATTGTAATGGGCAGCGATTCGGATTGGCCTTTGGTCAAAGCGACGACCGAAATTCTTGACAAGTTTGGGGTTGGGTACGACGTTCGCGTTATATCGGCGCACAGGACACCAGATATAGCAGCAAGATTTGCTCGAAGCGCCGCCAGGAGCGGTATCAAGGTGATAATTGGGGCGGCGGGTGGCGCCGCTCATCTCAGCGGAGTAATAGCCGCGCATACATGTTTGCCGGTTATCGGAATTCCGGTTCAAGGCGGTGCGGTCGGCGGTCTTGATGCGTTGCTTGCGACACTGCAAATGCCGGCGGGGATTCCTGTTGCAACAGTGACGCTGGGTAGTGCCGGACCCGTGAATGCCGCGGTATTGGCCGCGCAGATTCTGGCGGTTTCGAATGATTCACTCAGACGGAAATTGATTAAATACAAAGCTGCTCTCAAACAGAAGGTTGTTAAAGGCAATGCAAAGGTACGGGCTAACCTTCCTGGGAAAGGAAAGCGATAAAGCGGGGCCTGTCACATAGAAGGCTTGGAATGTTTGATATGGGTAACAGGCAAGTTATATTGAGCGCAATAATGACCGGTGTGTTGGCATGGACGTCATGCGCTGTGACCGTTTCTGAGGTGTGGGAATCTCTCCGGAATCACGGTATTCCTTTTGACTCCGACAAGGTTATGGAAGCCGCTGTGCATGGTGCTCTGAGCGCGCTGGATCCAAGCGCTCGCATTGTTACCACGGAAGATCTGGACTCTTTGTTTGTCGGTGATGTGATGGTTTGTTGCGAAAAATGGGCAGAAGGAATTTGTTATGTTAAACTCGGCGGTATGTTCCCGAATGGCGGAGGTCAATTAAGTGGAAAACTCCGCGAATTGCTGCCGGATTGTGAAACCGGCTTGATCGTGGATCTGAGGGGTTCAGGTGGAACCGACCTGGCTTGTATGGACGAAATTGCAAGAATTCTTTTAAGAGGCGGCACTGCGCATTACAAGGTAAAGCATGGAACAAACACGACAATACATACCATAGGAGTTTTATCTGGGGACAACATTGCGCCGGAATGCATGGAATATTTTTTGCCACATATGCCTCTGGTTATTGTGATAGATGCTGCTACTGTTGGCGCCAGCGAAGTATTGGCGGCAATCCTTAAAGGGCGCAGTTACACTGTTCTCGTCGGCATGCCCACATCTGATGGGTTGAACCTTCGCGGTATTGTGCCTCTTCCTGCCGGCGAGATGCTGTACATGGTTACACATCAGGTTGTATTGACCGACGGGTTGGGCGCATTGGCCGGCGGAGTTGATCCGGACATTTTTGTGTCTTGCGACAAGAGTGGTACTGTTGTCCGGACGCCGGACAAATTTGATCCAAGAAGACGCGAGCTCTCCGATCAAGCATTACGCGACAGAGAATTGATGATTCGAGTATCAGGTGATCCTGCTCTTTCGCGAACGGTGGATATGCTCCTTGGGCTAAGGGCCTTATCTGGAATTAGACAGGCGGAAAATGCTGTTCTTTCTGATGTGAATTATGGAAACGACAAAGAGTGAGTGGCACTGAAATATTTCGAGTAACGCCCGGTTCGGAACGTGAGATAATACGCAACGTGAGCAAGGCACTCAGACGCGGATTGCTTGCTGTTGTTCCGACCGATACTGTATATGGCCTGGTGGCCGATCCGTCATTTCCCGATGCGGTCCAGCGGATCTATGAGACAAAATTACGCGACAAGCGCAAGCCTATACCGCTACTGGTTGCGACCGTGCATGATGCTGAGAATTTTGGGGCCAGATTCGGGCATGAGGAGAAGGCGCTCGCATCGAAATTTTGGCCGGGTCCTTTGACGTTGGTGCTTGATTGCAAATCCCGTGGCCGGTCGGGTCGAATTGTGGAGACGAAGGAAGGTTTCAGGATCCCCGGACACGATTTGATGCTATGTTTGATTAAGGAAATGGGTGGTGTTCTCAGAGCAACAAGCGCTAATATCAGTGGTGAACCGCCTGCTTTGACTGTAAATAATGCCGTTGCATCCCTTGGCGCGAGCGTTGCTGTGGCAATAGATGTCGGTACTGTAAAGATTGGTCTTCCAAGTACTGTGGCGAGAATTAAGCGGGATTTAGGTTCCGGCAACGTGCGGGTGGAGATATTAAGACAGGGTGTTATTGACGCCCATTCTCTTGAACAGGTAGTCATGTCTGTTGGCGGGCGCCAAGAATGATGGAACGACTTGTATTGTTTGTATGTACCGGGAACGTTTGTCGCAGTCCAATGGCGGAATATCTATTGCGTACGAGACTTGATGGTTCATCCGGCTGGTGTGTTACATCCGCAGGTGTTGTTGCGGGAGCGGGGATGTCGGCCAGCGCGCCAGCGGTTCATGTAATGCAAGAGATTGGGATTGATATGACAAGTCATCGCAGCCGTTCTCTGACAGTCGAATTGGTTGATTCCGCCACACTGATTGTGGTAATGACGATGGCTCATCGTGATCAAATCCGTGTATTTTTTCCTAATGCGTTGCAGAAAGTTTTTCTTCTTAAGTCGTTTAGCGGCAGCAATGGTGATATTGACGATCCGATTGGTTCATCGGTGTCATGTTACCGAGCAGTTAGGAACGAGATTGACAATGCAATGCCCGATTTGATCGGGTTTATGAAGGAACTGGAATAAAACTATGAAGATAGCAATTGGGGCAGATCATGGTGGATATGACGTGAAAGAAGCGGTAAAGGCCGTTCTTGTGGCGCGCGGGATTGAAGTGGAAGATATTGGTTGTTTCAGCAAGGAATCGGTGGATTATCCCGACTATGCTCGCGAAGTGGCTTCGCGTGTCTCGCACGGGCTTGTAGAACAGGGTATATTGATTTGCACGAGCGGGATTGGCATGTCGATTGTGGCGAACAAATTTCCGCGCGTTAGAGCTGCCTTATGTTGTACGCAGAAAATGGCGACAATGGCGAGGAATCATAATGATGCAAATATACTTGTACTGAGCGGCGGTCTGGTTTCAATTCAAGAATCTTGCGCGATTCTTGATGCTTGGTTGGTTCAAAGCTATTCGGACGAGGCAAGACATAATCGCAGACTGGCAAAAATACGCCAATATTCGCGACCGGCGATGGAAATGGCCGACATAGCGGAAGAAGACTCAGAAATGTATGAAGCAATACGGGATGAGTGGGGCAGGCAGCAAGACACAATTAACCTTATCGCATCAGAGAATTACATTAGTCGCGCGGCTCGCGAAGCGCAGGGATCGGTAATGACCAATAAGTACGCGGAAGGATATCCGCGCAAACGATGGTACAACGGATGCATGTACATGGACAAGGTGGAGCAATTGGCCATTAACAGGGCTAAAGAGTTGTTCGGGGCGGAACATGCCAACGTGCAACCGCATTGTGGCAGTTCGGCTAATATAGCAGTCTATCTTGCCGTATTGGAACCGGGTGATACGATTCTGGCGATGAATCTTGCGCATGGCGGCCATCTTACACACGGAGACAAAGTCAATATATCCGGGCGTTTATTCAATTTCGTGTCGTATGGCGTTCAACCCGGCAGTGAACAAATTGATTACGATGACGTTGCGCGAATTGCCAATAAATGCAAACCGAAATTGATTGTGGCTGGAGCTAGCGCTTATTCCCGAACTCTGCATTTTGACAAGTTTGAAAAAATTGCCAAGAGCGTCGGTGCGTACCTGATGGTTGATATGGCTCATATCGCCGGGCTTGTGGCGGCGGGATGCCATCCGAATCCGGTGCCACACGCGGAGTTTGTGACCACCACGACACATAAGACGCTTCGTGGGTCGAGAGGCGGTTTGATACTGTGTCGAAAAGAATTTGCGGACATCATAGATCGTCAGGTTTTCCCAGGGTTGCAGGGCGGTCCGTTAATGCATGCTATCGCGGCGAAGGCAGTGTGTTTTTGTTACGCTCTTAAACCCGAGTTCAAGGAATATGGCAGACAGATTGTTGCAAATGCACGGAAACTTGCGGAATGTTTTGCGGACGAGGGGATACGCATTGTCTCTGGAGGCACGGATAATCATTTAATGCTTCTGGATTTGACGAAAATTGGAATTACCGGGCGCGATGCTGCCATGACGCTTGAAAAGGCAGGATTGATTGTCAACAAAAATGCCATTCCATTCGACAAGAGCAGTAGATTTGTCACGTCCGGCATTCGAATCGGTACGCCTATGGTAACGACGAGGGGAATGCGAGAGTCCGAAATGGAACAAATAGCTTCAATGATTACCAGTGTGCTTCGAAATATCGGTAACGAGACCGTTATTATGCAGGTTCGCGAGAAAACGCTTGAATTGGCTCGTGCTTTTCCGGTGTCGTAAGTACTGACTGCAGATATCTCTTTGTTCAAATTACGGCCGTACGGATCATTGTCAGAATTTGCATTGGCACAAGAAATTGTAAGCACAATAAGGCTCTCGTTCCAACAACCACATTGTATGTTGAAACAACGGCCAGTCGTCTTATAGCACATCTGATCGCTGCGCTGCTTGCAGTCTGTTGTGCCTCTTTTATTGCCTTAACTGGTTTTCTTGTTGACTGTCGGCGTTACTTTTTCTTTACGGGCACGGCTTTGAGTTTTGCGACTTTCGGCAGTTCGCCGACAATGGGAGAGGCGTAATCGAAGAAAGCGCGTGTCACATCGTTGCCATCTTTGTTGATGAATGAAGCGGGCATGTGCTTTGTGTTGTGAGCAACTTTATGAAGCGCCACTTTTTTAAACGACACTTTGTACTTTTTGCCGGGAGCACGGCATATTGCTATGGAGCCATCCGTGTTGCCTGAACATGCATATCTCACGGCAGCTGTTCCGACATTTCTGGCTTCGCCGGCATCAACCGTCGAAACTATAGTCGGAAAAGAACGCTGCAGGTATCCGAATGTATCGGATCGCACTCTTGAGATATCAGTATGTGCTTTGATTTGTTCCGCCAGCAGGTCGCCGAGCGCGCCGGTGCCGCTGAGCTGAACATTGCCGTGGGAGTCTGTTTCCTTGGTGTATTTTGCTATGATGGCTTCGCCCTTGGAATCGGCGATGCCTTCGGATACGGCTACGAGACAGCGGCCGTATTTTTTATAGATCCGTTTCACGTCTGAAATAAACCTCTTCATGCTAAACGCACGTTCCGGCAAGTATATCAAGTGCGGACCATCATCCGGGTCTTTGCGTCCAAGTGCTGATGCGGCAGTAAGAAACCCTGCATGCCGTCCCATTATCACGGAAATATGCACTCCGGGAAGAGCGCGATTGTCCAGATCAATGCCTTGCAGCGCACAGGCCACAAACCTGGCTGCGCTTCCAAATCCAGGAGTGTGGTCGTTTTCGAGCAGATCATTGTCTATAGTTTTTGGGATGTGGAAGCAGCAGAGATTGTAATTAACTTTTTTTGCCTCCTGATTAATTATATGAGCCGTCTCGGCCGAGTCGTTGCCGCCTATGTAAAAGAAATAGCAAACGCCATATTTCTTAAGTATTTCAAAAATTGTTTTGCAATCTTTTGGCGTAG
>JAFGTH010000246.1 GCA_016934225.1 Lentisphaerota bacterium
GGCACCACTTATACGGCGGAACTTTTTTGACGGTATCGGCAATAGTCTTGTTCACTGCATTACTCCAGGCCAGAAGAGATATGAATTCTTCATCGCCGGTTTCTTCCGCTGCTTTTGACAATGACGGATTTCCGAGAGCCGCTCCGGAATCCATGAGCCTTCGAAGCGCGGGCAGGTGAGGTATGTTTACACCGGACTTGACAACCTCCGGGCGTTCCCTGAGAAGGTCGAACAATTTAACGAGTGTGAGAAATCGGTTTTGTCCGCGCCATTTGGAGTACAGATTGACGAATTCGGCAGTCTCGCGGACGTACTTCGCTATGGGCCCCAACCCCCAATGCGAAATTATAACGCTATGGAAACATTGTTTTTGCTTGATCTCCATTGTATCGAATACGCATCCGTCTGAGTCTATGCCTATGAACGTGTCGTGTTTGGGTTTGAATGTGGTAAGATCTTCTTTTGAATAACGATGGGTTGTTGTCATGATTTGGTTCTCAGTAAAGCAAGATGGTCATAATACCGTCTTTCTCTGCGGTCGCAAGCGTATTCCTCGCGGAGTATTTGGGGTGCCCACATATTTCTTGACGGATTGCAAAGGCGATTCTTTGCCTATGGGTGGAACAAACGTCGGATTGACAGTATGCATGGATTTTTGTTGTAATGATGCAACAAGCAAACGGGGGCGCGGTGTGATGCTTCTTGAGTCGCTTACAGAGGATGAACAGGTTCTTCTTGCGCAGAATTGTGTGGCTTTGGAGTTTAAAAAGGGTGAAACGGTGGTTATGGAGGGGGACAAAGGCGGCTCGCTCATGTTGGTTCGTGAGGGCCGTGTCGCGGTTAAAAAACTCTTGCAAAATGACAAGCACAAACATTTGCGGGACTTGTTTGCAGGGCAATTTTTCGGAGAAATGTCTTGTCTGACCGACAGCGCCCGTTCGGCCACGGTGGAAGCCGTCACCGATTGTGTAATTCTTGAACTTGCCAAGGACAAACTAGCCGAATTATCGAGCCGATATCCCGAGATAGGCATGAAACTTTACAGAGGCATGGCGGTAGAGCTTGCCGACAGGCTGGCGGCTAATAACGATGATCTGAGGAAGGCGATATTGTGGGCAATTGACGGCACCGATCTGTTGTAATATTTCGGCGGCGGTAAAATACGAAAGGCAAGAATGATAAAAATTCGGAAACTGGAGCCGGGCGACGAAGACAAAATCAAGGATTTTATCAACGGAATCATGACTGATGAATTCTCTGTGGAAAATAGCGCGTATGCCTATGAAGATCTGAACAACGTTATGGAGCACTATGGCGGAGACAGGGAATTGTTTCTGGTGGCGGAAGAAGAAGACGGCAAGGTTATAGGAACGCTGGCAATCAAGGAAGATGGGCCGGATACTGCGTTGTTGCGGCGCGTATTAGTTGACAAGAAATATCGAGGCAAAGGTTACGGCGGCATGCTGCTTAAGCAGGCGATGGATTTCTGTTTTGACCATAACTACAAGAATGTGAGTTTCAGAGGTACGGATAGAATGCAGACAGCTTTACGGCTTTGTCTTAAGAATGGTTTTGAAGAACAGGATGTTGCGGAATTTGGCGATTTTAAATTAATGACACTTTCGCGGAAACTGTAAGCTTGTCCGTGATAGCGCAAATCGGCAATTCGCCGTGTCAACAACTTGGAATTGGAGTACCTCTTGAGAATAAAGGCATTCAAAGCTTTGTATCCGTCTTCGGATATTGCGCATCTGGTGGCGTCGCCGCCTTACGATACGGTTGATACCGATGAAGCCAGGCTGATAGCTGAAGCTAATCCATGGAGCTTTCTGCGAATTGTTCGTTCGGAGATAGATTTACCCACTGGGACTGACCTGTATTCCAATCAGGTGTATGACAGAGCGGCCGAGAACTTTGAATCATTTATTCGCGAACAGGTGCTTGTGCGGGATACGCAGGATTCCGTGTATGTGTATAGTCAAACCATGGGCCATCATACACAAACCGGGGTGGTTGCCTGCTGTCATGTTGAAGACTACGAGAATAAACTGATTAAACGGCATGAGAAAACCCGCAAAGACAAGGAGGAGGATCGTCTTCGGCACATTTTGACGCTTAACGCTCACACCGGTCCCGTATTCCTAACCTATCGCAGAAATGAAGCCGTTGATAAGATGGTTGATGAAATCCGGTCTGGTTCTCCTTTGCTCGACGTAATTGCTCCGGACGGAGTTGGACATACTATCTGGCGCGCACCGAGGCCGGACGAACTTGTGTCGGCATTTGGAGGAATCGAGGTGATGTACATTGCTGATGGGCATCACCGCGCGGCGGCTTCAGCGCGGGCCGGCGCCGAGAAAAGATCGTTGAACTCGAACCATACCGGACGGGAGGAGTATAACTGGTTTCTGTCGGTAATGTTTCCTTCGAACCAGCTCAAAATTCTTCCTTACAACCGTTGTGTGAGCGATTTGAACGGAATGACTGAATCCGAATTCCTTGAAAAAGTCAGGGGCCGATTCGATGTCAGGGATAATGCCGATCCCGTGCCGCAATGTGGTCGGCAGGCAAGCATGTATTTAGGCGGTGACTGGTATGGGTTGAGTTGGAAGCCGGTTTCGTCCGCGGATCCGGTTGAAGCGCTTGATGTATCAGTTCTGCAGAATCGGTTATTGGGCCCAATACTTGGTGTGGAAGATCCATGTACGGATGAACGAATCCGATTTATCGGCGGAATTAAAGGCTATAGCGCGCTTTCGTCTGCAGTGGATTCGAAAAAAGCATCTGTAGCATTTTCGATGTTTTCTGTTACAGTGGAAGAAATGATGGCAATTGCCGACGCGGGTCAAACCATGCCGCCAAAGAGCACATGGTTCGAACCGAAACTTCGATCCGGGCTTCTGGTGCATACGTTCTAGAGCCGTGATCGAATCTTGTCTGCAAGTTATGATGTGAACAGTAGGAATTAGGGAGGTTATGCGATGACAGGCAAGAGAAGCATGTGGATCTCGCTGATAATGATGGGTGTCATAGGAACGTATTGGCAGACGGCCTTTGGCGCAGACGGATCGGATGGCGGTATTATCGCCGTGCGATCTATTGGTACGTTATGGCAATGGGTGATGGTGCGCGGGGGAAATATCACGATGGTGACCTTATCCGCAATGTCGGTGTTGATGCTTGCGTTTGTTTTATATTTTATTGCGGTGCTTCGTGTCGGGCAGATAGCGCCGAGGCCTTTATTACGGGAATTAATGGAGAAGATCAAAGCCGGTGATATGGGTGAGGCTCGTCGAGCTTGTGAATACCGGCCTTGTCCTTTATCTTCCGTTGCACTGATTGCTATAGATTATGCGCACAACGTTCCTGATACCGACGCAGTTCTTCTGAAAGATGTAATTGAAGGAGAAGGCAGTCGTCAGGCCGAGGCCATTCAGGGTCAGACACAGTTTCTGCTCGACATAGCCGTTATTGCACCGATGATCGGGCTGTTGGGAACAGTGTTTGGAATGCTTCGCGCTTTCAGGGCGGTTCAGGATATTGCGAGCGCGAAACCGGTTCTTCTGGCTGAAGGAATTACACTGGCATTACAAACAACAGCGTTTGGATTGATGATAGGAATTCCGGCCATGATTTTTTATGCCTATTTCAGGCGACTGGCGTCCAAGCAGATTTCATATTTAGAAGCGGCTGCGACGGATGTAATGACTGCATTGCTCGGCAAGAAACGTCACGAGAATAGCGAGGCATAAGGATGAAGTTTCGTGGATCAAAGGTAGAGAACCCAGGATTCCAGATTGCACCGATGATTGACATAATATTCATTCTATTGTCGTTTTTCATTGCAAGTCAGATCTTTTCGCAGTGGGAAACGGAGATAGATGTTAAATTGCCGACCGCGCAAACCGGAACCACGCCTGAGAGATTGCCGGGCGAAATCATTATCAACATATTGAAGAGCGGTGAATTGGTAATCAACGGCAAGACTTATACTGACGAGAGTTTAATGTCATTATTGGACCGTATAGTTGAAATTTGGCCCGGCCAGCCGGTATTGATACGTGCCGATACGGAAACTAGTTATGGACACGTAATCGCAGTGCTTGATTTGTGCAGAAAAGCTGATATCTGGAACATATCATTTGCCACAACAGCCGCTGACTAATAATCGAAGTTTGTGAGGCCTGTATATCCGAGTATGGAAAAAAGCTAATCAGGCGGAACATGAAAAATTTTCTGTTTGGTGTATTTATTCTGTTGGCAAGCATTTCCTTGGCAGAGCCGTTGGGAGTGGAAGAGCGGCAGCAACTTGCGGACGGATTATATTCGAGAGGCATGTACTCGCTTGCCGCCGACGAGTATCGGTCTATATTGGAAGGCCCCTCCGGAAACGCGCCTTTAGATGCGATTCATTTTCGTCTGGCCGAGAGTTATCGGCACATGGGTCGTTTGGAAGAAGCACAGTTATGGTTCGAGCGTTTATTTGCCGATTTTCCGAAGAGTGATTATCGTTACAAAGCTGGCTTCAAGGCCGCAGATATTTTGAGAGAGACAGGAAATCACGACAAAGCCGTACAACAAATCAAGCGGTTGTTAGAAGTAAAACCTCCGGATGATATTGCAGCTGCGGCTTTGTTTTTTATGGGCGAATCGTTTTTGGCTCAGGGCAATACGGTTGAAGCGAAGCAGGCTTTCGAGCGAGTAACTCAGGAACACGCTACATCTGATTTCTGTTCGTATTCTCTGCTGAAACTCGCCGGAATATACGGACAATTAACGGACGAAGAGCAAGCCAAGCTCGGTGCGGCGGAGAAAAACCAAAGATTTGTCAAGGCATTGACTCTTTACAAAAGTGTTTCTGATAAGCCTTCTTCGGATCGTGTAGGAGCGGAAGCGTTATTTCAAACTGCTGAACTTTATTTTAATCAAAAGGATTTTACAGCCAGCGCGGCGGCATACAGGCAATTGCTTGTGAAGTATCCAAAGGATTACCGATCATCGGATGCCAGGCGCCGGGCTGCATGGGCTGCTCACAATGCCGGCCTTTATGCGGATTCGTTGAAGTATGCGACGGAGACGCTTGCCGCCGCAGAAGTTTCCGAAAGAGATGAATGGTTGTACCTGAAGGCCAACAGCGAGCGACAGTTGATAAAAACTGCCGATGCCATAGCAACCTATGCGCAGTTATTAAAGGATTATGCAAACAGCAAGTTTGCGGCGCCTGCCATGTATGAAACCGCCGTCACCTACTATCAGATGGGAGACTTTGCGGGAGCCATAGCGGCGGCATCTCGCGTGAATCTCACAGGCGATATAAAGAAAGACGTTTATTGGCTTCTGGCGGAATCACATTCGGCGTTGAAGCAGTTTGACGAAGCAACGCAATTTTACCGTCTTATCGTGCGCGATTTTCCGAAGAGCAACGTTGCCTGCGATGCTATGTACAGGCTGGCTCATCATTTGCGGATTAGCGGAAAGCATAAAGAAGCGGCGTTATATTATGCGAAGGTAGTTGATGGATTCCCGAATTCGGAACTTGCCCCAAGTTCGCTTTTTGCGTCAGCGTCATGTTTATCGGCTTTGAATATGCATGCGGAAGCGGCAAGAGATTGGGACAGGTTGATAAAACAGTATGCGAACCATGCACTGATAGAGGAATCGTTATATCAGAAAGCGATGACGGATATTCGCCTTGGTCGTGATGATGAGAGTCTCAGGATGTTGGACGAGCTTTTACGGCGATTTCCGAAATCGAAATTTTTGGCGGATGCGCATTATTGGCGGGGGATGTTATTGAAAGAATCAGGAAAGTTTGAAGATGCCGTAATCGAGTTCGGTTTGGTTTTAAAAAGCATGCCAGGCAAGACTATTGAGCAGGATGCGAAGTTTCAGCTTGCGGTTGTTCTTCAAAAAACCGGTAAATTGGACGAAGCCGCTCGGCTGTTTCAGGAAACGCTGGCTTCGCCTCTCCGGACAAAGTGTTCGCCTGCATTGTTGGAGTGGCTTTCGGAGTATATGTTTCAAAAGAAGCAGATTGATGAAGCGATAGAAGCTGCGCGCGTTTTGATTGACGTCGGTCGGGATGCGCAATGGAAGCAGATCGGGTGGTGTTTAGTTGGGCGTGGCCTTAATGCGAAGGGCGATTCGGTTGGAGCTGAAAAAGCCTTTAAATGCGCTTTGGAGACTAAATCCAGAACAACATTCGCCTCGGAAGCTGCTCTGAGATTGGGAGATATTGCTTTAAATGCCGGGCGTTATGAGGAGTCGGGTGGATACTACAAACAGGCAGCGGCGCTTGCTTCGGATGAAAATCTGTTGGTTGTGCGCGCCCACGCATACGCCGGCATCGGCAAAGCCGCAATTGCCGCCGGGGATTCCGAGAATGCGGCCAGGTATTTCATGAGTGTTGCGATATTGTTCGATGAAGAAAACTTGGTATCTGAATGCCTGTATAATGCGGCAGCAATATTCAGAGGGATGGGAAAGCATGCGGACGCCGAGAGAATTGTGGACGAATTGCGACAACGCTATCCGAAAAGCCGGTGGGCTGCAAAGTCGGTGGAGTTGACGAAAAACCGAGTTAAGGACAATGAAAGTGCCGATTGATTCAACATCTGGAATTGATGACGCGCCCCAAAGACAGCACATTTGGGCGGCGGTGATAGCAACAGCGCTGTCTGTTGTCATACACATTGCGGTAATGGTAGTGACGGCTAACATGGAGTTCGATATTGATGCCTACGAATCAAGACATCGAATTCGCGAAGTTGTTCCGACCAAGGTGCGCGAGTTCAATCGTGTGATCGCAGAAAACAGTCGTCCTGAAGCTTTGAAATCAGGCGATTCGGCCTTTATTGTAGATATGATTGAGAAAGTGTCGAATCTCGCCGTGTCTCCGGAAGAAGCGCCGTTAGAGCCGGTTGCGCTTCTTGACGAGAAAGCCATTACGGATTCCGGACACATGGCCGAACCAAGTCCGTTACCGGATATAGATGCTAAAAATCTCCGGCGAGAAATACTCATGATAGAAGAACGAATCATCAAAGATGATGTTAAAGAATCCAGCAGAAAGTTGATTTCAGATATCGAACGTATCAGGGAGGTGCGCGATGTTGCCGGCTCTATGGACAGAGGCAAAGCGGTATCGGTATCGGGCGTGAGTGGTTTGGAGCCGGGTCGTTCGGAGATAGCGGTTGGTTCTATTGTGCGGGGTGACGGTTCAGGTTCGGATGTAACGCTGAAGATAGACGAGCCAAAGGTTGTCGAGAGCAAGGAACTGTTTGCCGAAGAACCTGCCGCTGTGACGCCGCGGCGACCGATAGAGGAAGGTCTGTTGGTTGATATTGCCACGTACACGACTTTCCGGGACAGAAAATATGGATATTTCAAAATGCAGATAAGGCGCGATGGAGAGAAATTTCTCCCGGTGATACCGAAAGACATAATTTTCGTGCAGGATTGTTCCGCCAGTATGGCTGAACAACGGTTGTATTTCTGTAGAAGCGGTTTAACTAACTGTTTGTCGCAAATGGGACCGGACGACAGGTTCAATATAGTCGCCTTCAGGGATGTTGCGACTATATGTTTCCCCGAATGGGCTCATGTAAACGATGAGATGGTCGTCAGGGCGAAAGATTTCATCAACAACATGAAATCCGAAGGGAACACTGACATATTTGCGGCGATCAAGGAACTGGTGAATTTGAAGATGCTGCCGGGACGCCCGGTAATTGCGGTACTCGTTACGGATGGACGTTCCACAACTGGGATAATGAGGAGCGCTGATATCATCGGCGAGTTCAGCAAGTTAAACGATGGCGCAATATCGGTGTTTGCGATGGGAACTCTAAAAACGGCCAACACGTATCTTCTGGATTTGTTGAGTTACTGCAATCGCGGTAGTTCTGAAACTGTAAAGGGTGGGCGGTGGGGCATACCGGACACAATGAACGAGATAGTGCGTCAGGTGAGCAGGCCCGTAATGTCGGATGTAAGTTTCCGTTTTGCCGCCAAAACTTATTGCGAAGTGTATCCGGTGCTAACATCCAATCTGTATTTGGATCGGTCATTGATTGTATATGGCCGTTATCCCAGGAATATGTCCAAGATAGTGTTCCAAGCCGTCGGAACATCCGGTGAGCAGTTGTGTGATATGGTTTTTAATGTTAAATTGGGCGGCGATACAGAGGTTAGCGACAATTCAATAAAGGATGAGTGGGCTCGGCAGAAAATCTACCATTTAATGGGTCGTTATGCTCGGAAATCGGATTATAGAATTCTGCAGGAGATACACGAAACAGCGCGGAATTATGGGATAAATTTGCCCTATAAGACGGAGCTATGGTCTTTACGGACTCGTCCTTGAAAGCATGTAATTACTTTTGCAACCAAGTTTTCCGTCTTTTGAGCAGGATGAATTGGTTCCCTCGTGTGGGGCGAGGTTTTTCGTACGGTTGGTCGGCGCTTGTGCGATCTTGACATTACCTGGCGCAGGATATAATGTCCAATAACTTTACATTTCCGACTCGATTATGTGACGGGGAATGCATAACCACTTGAAAATGGAGACGACCTTTTGGACTTGGAGATAATGCGCCACAGCACGGCGCATGTGATGGCCGCGGCCGTATGCCGGCTGTTCAATGACGTGCGGCTTGATATTGGACCTGCAACGGCGGACGGGTTTTACTACGACTTCGACCTTTCCCGGCGATTGTCTCCTGATGACTTTCCAGCCATTGAAGAGGAGATGTCTCGCATCATAGCTGATGATTTGCCGTTTGAACGGCTCGAAATGTCTCGCGGGGATGCTGAGCAGATGCTCAAGGATGCCGGGCAGAGCTACAAACTTGAACGACTGGCCGATATTCCCGCTGATGAACCGATAACAATATATCGCACCGGCGATTTCGTTGATTTGTGCCGCGGTCCGCATCTGAAGAGCACAGGCCAGATCAAAGGCTTCAAACTTGTGTCCGTCGCGGGTTCGTATTATCGAGGCAAAGAAAGCAATCCGATGCTTCAACGCGTTTACGGGATTGCGGCGGAATCACCCAAAGAAGTGAAACGTTTGCTTGCGTTAATTGAGGAAGCCAAAAAGAGAGATCATAGAAAGCTCGGCAAGGAATTGGATCTCTTTTCGATCGAAGATCAGGTTGGGCCTGGTCTTGTGCATTGGCACCCGAAGGGCGCGAGGATCCGCTCGGTCATTGAAGATTTCTGGAGAAAAGAGCATTACAGGGCAGGGTATGAGCTGCTTTACACTCCGCACATTGGTAGAGGGAATCTGTGGGAGATTTCCGGGCATTTAGGATTTTACAAAGAGAATATGTATTCCCCGATGGATATAGAGGGATCGGACTATTACATTAAGCCGATGAATTGTCCGTTCCACATCCAGATATACAAGTCATCAAAACGCTCATATCGCGATTTGCCCTTGCGTTGGGCTGAGCTTGGGACTGTGTACCGTTACGAGAAAAGCGGAGTTCTTCATGGTTTGTTGCGTGTGCGCGGTTTCACACAGGATGACGCTCACATATTCTGTACACCTGAACAAATATTCGACGAAGTCCGGTTAGCTGTTCGTTTTGCTCGCGGGATGTTGCGAGCATTTGGCTTTACCGAAGTGTCGGCATATCTGGCTACAAGGCCGGATAAGGCAGTTGGATCTGATGAGAGGTGGAAACAGGCGATGGATTCGCTCGAAAATGCGCTCAAGTCTGAATCAATTCCATACGAAGAAGACAAGGGTGGCGGTGTCTTTTATGGTCCGAAGATAGACATGAAAATCAAGGATGCTATAGGCAGAGAATGGCAACTGAGCACAATCCAATTTGATTTCAACGAACCGGAACGATTTGAAATGTCATATATTGGTGAGGACGGCAAGGAGCATCGGCCCTACATGGTTCATCGGGCTCTTATGGGCAGTCTTGAACGATTTTTCGGCATACTAGTTGAGCATTATGCCGGAGCATTCCCGTTATGGTTGGCTCCGGAGCAGGCTCGGGTTCTGCCGCTGACCGAAAATCAGCAGGCATATTCGGATTCCGTTGCGAAGGTGCTGCGTGACGCAGATTTGCGTGTTACAGTGGATTCCCGTTCAGAGAAGATAAATGCAAAGATACGGAAAGCTCAGGTTGAAAAGGTTCCGTATATGCTGATTGTTGGCCCCAAGGAGGTTGAAGCCGGATCTGTTGCTGTTAGGAAGCGGTCAGGCGGTGAGCAGGGCATGATGTTGTTGAAAGAAGTGGTCACACTTCTGAAAGACGAAGAAACGAGTAAAAAAACCGGGGTGTAACCCCACAACAAAGGAGGCAGGTTATCCGTTCTTTCATCAGAGCAAATCACAAGATCCGTGTTCCCAATGTTCGTTGCGTTAAATCAGACGGCAGTATGGGCGGTGTTATGCCGACGCGTGAAGCATTGAGGCTGGCTATTGAAGAAGGTTTGGATTTGGTTGAAATTTCGCCGAATGCAGATCCGCCGGTTTGTCGGATCATGGATTTCGGGAAGTTTCGATACGAAGAGAGTATTCGTCTGAAGAATGTGCGAAAGCAAGCGCATGTTCACAATCGCGCAGTGAAAGAGGTTAAATTTCATGCGAATATTGCCGAGCACGACTATGAATACAAAGTTAATCACGTTCAGGATTTCATTAATAAAGGCCATAAGGTGAAGCTTTCTCTCCAGTTTCGCGGTCGTGAAAACGCCCATCGTGAAATTGGATTTGAAGTAATCAACCGTGTTTTGAAAGATTGCGCGGAAACTTGTGTCATAGATATGGAGCCGAAAATGATGGGCAGGAGTATTGTGGCGTTGCTTGGGCCAAAGACTGGTAAATTGACATCGCAGTTGAAAAAAGAGCCGAAAAAAGATATGGACGCGGACGATTCTTTAAACTAAATTACTAACTTTTCGCCACGAAGGTGTCATGGCGGATTTACTTAATGTGTGAAAGTTTGTTGGGATATGCCCAAAAAAAAGACAAAAAAGTCGGCCGTTAAGCGTTTCAGACGAACTGCGTCCGGCAAGATAAAATATGCCAAGGCCGGACGGGGCCATTTATTGTCCGGCAAGTCGCGCAAGCGAAAGCGGTTTTTGCGAAGCGGGGGAGTTCTTTCTGCGCCAGAGCAAAAACGTGTTAACGCAATGATTGCCGGCTGAATTCCGGAGGTTAGTTAAGTATGCCAAGAGCTACCAATGCACCTGCTTCGCGCAAGAGGAGAAAGCGTCGGCTTGAGTGTGCGAAGGGATTTCGCGGGTCGCGAAGCAAGCTGTTTCGTATGGCCACGGAGGCGGTTGATCGTGCAATGCGACTTGCGACGGTTCACAGAAAACATAAGAAGCGCAATTATCGCGCTCTTTGGATTATACGTGTTACGGCAGCTTGTAAGCAAAACGGGATACAATACAGTCGTCTCATTGAAGGTATGGTCAAGGCTAATATGCGTTTGAACCGAAAGATGCTTGCGGAAATAGCAATTCATGATCCGGAAGGTTTTACCGTTATAGTGAAAGAGGCAAAGGCCGCTTTATCCTGATTCACGAAATTTTGTCAAGCGGTCATCTTAAAGGTGGCCGCTTTTTTGTTTTATTTTTTAGATAAGAAATGAAATCCGGCGATATAGAACAATTAAAGCGGGAAGCATTGGCCGAAGCGACTGCCGCAAGCAGCCCGGAAGATATGGAACGGGTGCGTATAAAGTATCTGAGCAGGAAGGGATTGCTTTCGGGAATCATGAAGGAATTGAAGACTCTTGCTCCTGACGAGCGCGCATCAGCCGGGCGAATAGCGAATGAACTGAAGCATGAGCTTTCGGTAATTATAGAAAGCGGTTCTACAAAGCGCGAGAGCGGTTCCGGCGCTGCTGTTGCCGGACATGATCTGACTCTTCCGGGACGGTGGCCGGCTTTGGGGACAATGCACCCGATTTCCATGGTTATTAACGAAGTGGTGCGAATACTCGGCAAGATCGGATTTACAGTTGCTGAGGGACCCGACATTGAAACGAAGTATCGCAACTTTGAAGCATTAAACACACCGGACCATCATCCGTCATTGGATGCGCGGGATACATTCTGGTTGGAATCCGGAGAATTGCTCAGAACTCAAACCTCGCCTGTACAGATCAGGGTAATGGAGAATTGTCGGCCGCCGGTTCGCATAATCACTCCTGGGCGATGCTACAGGCGCGACACTACTGATGCCACGCACAGCGCCAATTTTCATCAGATCGAAGGTTTGTATGTTGATACAAGCGTTTCATTGGCTGATTTGAAAGGTACGCTGTCGTATTTAGCGCAGGAACTCATGGGTCCGAACGTGGGTGTTCGGTTTAGGCCGCATTTTTTTCCGTTTACCGAGCCGAGTGTTGAATGTGATTTTTCCTGCCATGTATGTAATGGACGCGGTTGTGCCGTGTGCAAACAGAGCGGTTGGATAGAAATTGCAGGGGCCGGCATGGTTGATCCGCGTGTGTTCCGGAAGGTGGGTTACGACAGCAGTATGGTGAGCGGATACGCTTTTGGAATGGGAGTTGAGCGAATAGCGATGATCAAATACGGTATTCGAGATATTCGCATGCTATATGAAAACGATCTCAGGTTCCTTCGGGAGTTTGCCTGAGATTTCTGGTTTTGTTCGAAATGACCGGCGTGTGTTAAGAAAATAGGGAAAGTCGGATATGAAGGTGCCAGTTAGTTGGCTGAAAGAATATGTTGATTTTGATGTTACTACGCAAGAGTTAGCAAACAGGTTGACTTTTTCGGGTATTGAAGTGGAGAACATCTCGCGAATCGGCAGCGGTTGCGAAGGAGTTATCGTCGGCGAGATTCTAAGCTTCGAACCACATCCCGACGCCGCCAGATTGCGACTATGCCGCGTGAATAATGGCGCTGAGGAATTGCATGTTGTATGCGGGGCCGATAATTTTACCGTCGGCGACAAAGTCGCATTAGCCGGCATCGGAACGGATTTGCCCAATGGGACAAAAATACGAAAGGCCAAAATACGCGGACAGGTTTCGGAGGGAATGCTGTGCGCGGAAGATGAGTTGGGGCTCTCGTCCGATCATTCGGGTATAATGATATTGCCTCAGAAGACATCTGCCGGCACACCGCTTGTTGATGTCATTGGTCCGCCCGACGACGTGCTTGAAGTGGAGATAACGTGGAATCGAGCGGATTGCCTGAGCATGATAGGCATAGCCAGAGAAATTGCTGCGCTATTCGGTTCGTCGCTTCGATTACCAAAAACGGACATTAACGAGGAGGGTATTCCAGTGGCTGATATGGCCGACGTACGGGTCGAAGCGCCGGAATTGTGTCCGCGTTATACCGCGCGAGTTATGACGGATGTGAAAGTGGCGCCAAGTCCCATGTGGATGCAGAGGCGGCTGAGCATGTGCGGAGTCAGGCCCATATCCAACATTGTAGATATCACAAATTATGTTTTGCTCGAGTGTGGTCATCCGTTACATGCATTTGATTATGATTTATTGTCCGGCCACAAAATTGTTGTTCGACGGGCAAAGAACGGCGAGCGGATGACAACGCTGGATGGTGAGGAGCGCTTATTGAC
>JAFGTH010000247.1 GCA_016934225.1 Lentisphaerota bacterium
AACTTCAGCTAGAAAGATTCACCCTATTGAATGTTGCGCTTAAACGGCTGACATGCTATTATCATTTCGTTTTTGAGCAAATGGAATCGCTGCCTTGCGAGGATTCCGGAATGACGGACAACAAACGAAAAACATCTGCCGCCTCAAACAGGAAACACGATACGGTCGTGCCTGTTAACCGTCGTCGCGTGCTTGTGGCCGACGACAAGGCGGATATCCGGGCAATGTTCAAGACGGTGCTGGATTGCCAAATGAACGATTGTAGAATTGATGTTGTAGTCAACGGTGCGGAAGCAATAGAGGCTTTTCGCCATGCTCACCATGGCGTTCTGCTTATGGATGTAAAGATGCCGGTCAAAGACGGAATTCAGGTTTATGAAGCAATTCATAAGATGTGCCATGAAGAAGAATGGGAAATGCCGGCATTCGTATTCTGCACCGGTTTTGACGCTCCGCAGACACTGCAAAATATTGTCGCCAGCAATCCCAATAATTGCCTGCTGCAAAAACCTGTTGCCACTGATACGCTGATTGAGGCGCTTCGCGTCAGGCTTGATCTCTGATGCCTGGCAATAAAAACAGGAACTCGCGCGCCATCGCCGCCACAGCAATCCGTAAATGGCTCGATAAAGACCTGCTTTTGGATCGGGTTGTCGAAGACATCATTGACAACAGGGCTTTCGTGTCTGAAGTTGCATTCGGCGTTGCGCGCCACAAACGAATGCTGGATTGGGCTATCCGCAGGTGCGCAAACAGAACTCCAAGCCCAATTGTTGTCCCTTTCCTGCTGGTCGGAATATATCAAATATTTTTCATGGATTCTGTGCCCGCACATTCAGCAGTAGATGAAACCGTTAAAGCTGTTAAGGCGGATCGTAATGCTAAACATGCTTCTGGTTTCGTCAACGCTCTCCTCAGACGTGTTTTGCGCGAGTTGGATAATATCCGAACAGAACTTGCGAACCAGGCCCTCGGTGTTCGGATGTCGCATCCCGATGTTCTGCTCAAAAGATGGTTACTCCGGTTCGGTGACGAGAAAACAAACGAATTGTGTTCATGGAACAACTCACGCCCTGAAATATCCATCCGCCCGAATATGATCAGAACAAACACGGCTTCCCTGCTGAATATGTTGAATGCCGAAGGTATTGCAGCTCGCTTTCATCCTAATACATCCGACGAATTCATAATGTTGCCTCGCGGTCACGCGATCGCTTCATTGCCCGGCTTCAACGAAGGCCTCTTCAGCGTTCAGGACCCATCCACGGCCTTCGCCGTCAAGCTGCTCGACCCACAACCTGGCGAACACATACTCGACGCATGCGCCGCACCAGGCGGCAAGACAATTCTAATTGCCGAACGACTCGCCGGAAACGGTGCGGTTATCGCAACAGATTCGTCCGATGAACGGCTCTTGCTTTTGCAGAATAATGCTGCCCGTATGGGTTTTGCTAACGTCAGAACGGCGCGTGTGAATGCAAGTGACAAGGAATCAATGCAGGCTCTGTGCATAGAGCATAAATTCGATCGCATTCTTCTTGATGTGCCCTGCACCAACACCGGCGTTCTTCGTAGACGTCCGGACGCTCGTTGGCGTTTTTCGGAAATCAAACTACGCGAACTCACGCATCTGCAACGCAATATTCTGAACGCTACATCCGGATTCGTTCGTGCAGGCGGAACAATAGTATACAGCACATGCAGTCTCGAGCCGGAAGAAGGCTCCGAATTAATAGCCGATTGGACAAGCAACAATCCGGGCTTTGCATTAACGTCCGAAATAAGTATATTCCCCCCTGAATCACAAACAGACGGCATTTACGCCGCCGCACTCCGGAGAATCGCATGAAGATTGTCTGCGCCACCAATATGCCATACGCGCGAGAGGCATTCACAACTCTCGGCGATGTAAAAGTCATTGAAGGGCGTCGCATCTCCGCTGACGATGTTCGGGATGCGGATATACTTGCAATCAGATCAACCACCGATGTGAACAGGCAACTTCTCGAAGGAAGTCGCGTCAAATTCGTCGGCACTGCCACGATAGGCATTGACCATCTTGATATTGACTACATGGAAAAAAACGGAATCGCCTGGTGTTACTCTCCAGGCTGCAACGCCAACAGTGTTTCGGAATATGTCACAGCGGCTTTGTTGTTCCTCGCCGATCGTTATAACCTCGTTCTCGCCGGAAAAACCATCGGCGTCATAGGCGTCGGCAACGTGGGGCGCCGTGTCGTTGAAAAAGCTCAGGCGCTTGGATTGCATGTGCTGCAAAACGATCCTCCGCGGCAACGAACGGAAGGAGGCAATCAGTTCGTTAACCTTGAGACCGTATTGAAGGAATCGGATATACTTACATTGCATGTGCCTTTGACGAATGACGGACAGGACCCCACCCGCCATATGGTTGACGCATCGTTCCTGGAAAAAGCGAAGAATGGCTGCATCCTTATCAATGCAGCCCGTGGCGCGGTAGTTGATACGAACGCGCTGATCGGCGCTCTCGGCAATGGAAAAATCTCGCACACGATCATTGACACATGGGAAGGCGAACCACAATATCGCTCGGACCTGCTCGAAGTTGCCGACATCGGCACACCGCACATAGCGGGTCACTCATTCGAAGGTAAAGTGGCCGGCACTGTTATGGTGTTTCGCGCAGCGTGCAAGTTCATCGGAACAGACTCCGAATGGTCGCCGGACAACCTTCTCCCGGAACCGCTTGTCCCAAAACTAACAATTAATGTATCTTCATACAAACGCAGGGAACAACTTCTTCACGCGCTAGTTAAGGCTGTTTATGATATCAAGGCTGATGATTCGCGATTCAGGGCCGGCAACGAAGAATTTGACTCTCTTCGCAGAAATTACCCGATCCGACGCGAGTTTCGATATACCGAAGTCGCTGTTGCAGGCGCGTCTTCAGAACTTCGCGCCACAATCGCCGGTTTGGGATTTAAAACAAACAAGGACACGACATAACACGTCATACTCAGTCTGTTGAACGCGCCGAACCGGAGTTAAAATCTCGATATCAGATTTCCGGCAAAATGCGTAGCCGCTATCACTAAAACCGCTATCAATATGTGCTCGCTAACCACAGCCACCGGACTGTTCTTCTGAATCCTGGCCATTCGATAGCTGAAGAACGCCAAAATAAATAATCCCCACGCAATGCTGACAAATATGGCAACACCCATCTCAAAGAAAAATACGGGAATCAGGAAAGTCAACGAGAAGAAAAACTTCGATATGAAAGTTGCAAATGTCGCGGCCCATATCTGGGTATCGGTATGCGCATTTTCAGCTTCTTCGGAAATGTGAATGCCCAATGCGTCTGAAAACGCATCGGCAATCGCAATCGTCAATATGCCGCCCACTACAGCAAGTTTTGAATGTGTGCCGGAATGCAAACCCACCATTAATCCAAGCGTGGTTATCACGCCGGATGTCAGGCCAAAACTAATGCCTGTTCTTATTGATTCCTTCATGTCCGCCAGTCTAAACACGTTTCAATAGAATTCCAGTCTATTTTTTCCTTGCCCTGCCCGACGGCGGCAAAGTTATTGCTGATGTGTATCAACTTTTCTTTACACTAAAATGAATCTCTAATATTGTTCCACAGAACAGTTATTACATATACCTTAACGATTAAAAGCCGTATATATGGAGAATCGGATGAAAGCTATGTCGAACATGCCGGAAATGAAAATTGGCCTGGTCGGAGTCAGCCGCGACTGTTTTCCGATAGAACTCACGCGCAGGCGACTGCAAAACGTGGTTACCGAATGCCGCAAACTCAAACTTGATATCGTTCCTTGCTCGACCATTGTTGAATCCGAAGGCGATGCTCTAATCGCCGTTGCAGAACTTGAACGCGAATCGGTAGATGCCGCAGTTCTGTACCTCGGCAATTTCGGCCCTGAAGGTCCGACAACTATACTTGCAAAAACGCTTAATAAACCGTTCATGTTTGTCGGTGCGGCCGAAGAAAGCAAAAAAGATCTTGTCAACGGGCGCGGCGACGCTTTCTGCGGCATGCTGAACGCATGTTTGAATGCCGGCTTACGAAACCTTCGCGCTTATGTTCCGCCAAGACCCATTGGCTTGCCGTACGAAGTCGCGGCAAATATCGCGCATTTCGTGGATGTTGCCAGAGTGGTTGTCGGTATTAAACACCTTAAAACTTTCTCATTCGGGCCGCGCCCCCAGGATTTCTACGCCTGCAATGCTCCAATTAAGCCGTTGTACGATCTCGACATAGAAGTCATGGAAAATTCGGAACTGGATCTGCTTCAAATTTACAAGTCGGCCGCAGGAAGAAAGAAAGAAATAGACGCAATCGCGCGCGACATGGCAAAGGAGCTTGGCCCCGGAAACAAACGACCGGACAAGCTCAAACAGCTTGCACAATTCGAATTGGCTCTAACCGGTTTCTTCGAAGAGAATCTCGGATCGCGCCGGTACGGCCTGTTCGCTAACAAATGCTGGCCGGCATTTGAATCCGCATTCGGATTTGTTCCCTGCTTTGTGAACAGTCGGCTCGCCTCACGCGGAATTCCGGTTGCATGCGAAACGGATATCTACGGCGCCGTATCGGAGTATATGGCACAACTTGCCTCATTTCACCCCGTCACAATTCTCGACATCAATAATACCGTCCCCAACGACATTAAAATTGCCGACTTGAAAGGCGCGGCAAGAACGGATCTGTTCATGGGGTTCCATTGCGGCAATACGCCAAGCTGCCACCTTAACAAAGGCTTTGCTATTAAATATCAGCTCATTATGAACAGATTGCTGGAGCCGCCCGATAAGGAACCCGATATCACTGCAGGAACTTTGGAAGGCACATTTAAACCATCGCCTACTACAGTGTTTCGGCTGCACAGCGCCCATGACGGTAAATTGATGAGTTATGCGGCAGAAGGACATATTCTTAAGGCTGATCCGGCATCGTTCGGATGTATCGGAGTTTTTGGAATAAAAGATTTTGCTCGTTTCTACCGCTATGTCCTGCTGGAAAAACAATTTCCGCATCATGCCGCGGTCGCGTTTAAACACGCCGGAAACATACTCTTTGACGCGGTTAAATTGCTTGGCATTGAAGACATCCAAACGCCTCGAACAGCAAAAGCGCTCTACCCGGAAGAAAATCCATTCTGATCCGACCGAGTCCGAAAAGAGTATTCGAAATAAATCCGACAGAACAAGTGAAGGCCGTTTTGATCAATCAATTCTGAACATCCTGTTATTATGTTAATATGATCTTCTTAGTCTGAATGGCATTTTGCAGTCATTGCGTGAATGATGTCAGGGCAAAAGACGCTGGATAACATAACAACACGGTTACAACCAGGAGCTACACGAGTGGAATATCGGTCTCAACTCCTTTTCGCTCGTCAGACAAATAAGCGGCGTATATGGCGGTTATCGTATCGCACGCCAATTCAAAATCGGCTTGCGGAGTTCTCCCTTCCGAAATACAGGAAAGAAAATCCTGCGTTTCAGCCAGATAGCCCAGTGTAAAGTTCTCGTCCGGTGATATTGCGGTCCAGCCTTCTTTAGTGCTAATTTTCTCCACCGTGTATATGTCGGCGTATTGCTCGGCTTTAGGGTTAAAAGTATCCACAATCGGAAGCGGACTCAGGTTGCATTTTGTGCGATGATTATTGGCAAACACTTCCACAAAATTATTGATGCCTCCTAAAACGATTTCCCCGGAAATCACGTCCGCTATAGTCCCATCCTCGAATGTGACATGCATCCAACCATGGTCTTCCGTGTCATGATATTCCGTTCGCAAAAATCCTTTGTCTTCATACCCCGGAAGTTTCGTTATTTTCTCGCAGCGTGATGTGACGGTTTTCGGTCGAATCGGTTTGCCGTTCCTGGCCATACCTTCCACTCGTTTGAAGAAAAGAGCGGCTGTAAGCGGGTGACACACCTTGCCCATCAGTGATCCTCCCCCTTGGAACCGCCATATGCCGTACACTGGCGATCCGGACCCGCTATGCGATTCTTCGCCCATGATTCTTAGAACCTGCGCGCCGGTTTTTTCTATAATTTCTTTCTCCTTTTGTATGGATGGCGCATAGACGAAATTCTCGGCATAGCAGAAGATTACCCCCGAATTTTTGATTACACCCGACACTTTTTTTAATTCAGCGACCACTTTAGCGAGCATCGGATCTTTTGGGTCTTTGTCGCCATAATATTCATCTCCGCACCCTTCAGGACCAAAATATCCGGTCAGCGGTTTTTCGCAAATGATATGAACGCCTGCTTCTGCGGCGGCGAGCATCGCTGAACTGTGCGCCGACGGCGGCGAGCAAATGTCTATTACATCAACGTGCGGCAACAACGATGCAACATTTTCAAACACCGGTATGCCGTGCGCCTGGCCAAACGCTTTCCTGCTTTCTGAACGAAGCGATGTAACTCCGGCCATTTCAACATTGACCCCGTACACCTGCCGCAGACTGGCCAAATGAAATCTGCCTGCGAAACCAGTGCCAATAAGCCCTACTCGAATTTTTTTCATTTATTTATCCTTTCTTCTTTATATCGCAACAATTTCCGTCGCTGGTTGCCATACGGCGGTGAAAAAGATCAATCAATCTTCAGAATTTTCTCATCCGATCGGCTATATTCCGAACTGCATAGAGGCCGATACGGTTCTGTCCGATAAGTTGAAATGGACTGGAGTTTCTGAAAAATCTCAATCATAGCTGTCGTGGATTCTCTACACTTATCAATCATTTGCCGAATAGCAGGATCTGTTTCTCTGGCCGCCATCAGTTCCAGATATGTAGTAATAACCGTGGCAGGTTGGCCAAGATGATGACACGCCGCGCCAAGACTTAGAATCATCGCACGTTGGCGTTCGGCTTCAATCAGACTTTTCGCCTGACGTTCTATAGTTTGCACTCGCTCTTCCGTGTGTTTGATGATCCGGATCATATAGTCTTCTATCGCCTCCAAATCGTCTTCTTCCTTGATCAGATCCACAGTGTCGGGCAATGTCCCGCCGGCCAGTTGAGCCAGATACTTGCGAAGACGGATTACGTTCAATGGATATTTAACGAGAAGAACATAACCAAGCGCCGCAAGCACCAGCGAAAGCGCCGCAATTGTGTACGCCACTCCGTTTCCTGACGCACCACGCGACTCATGATTCACAAAAATATATAAAAGGGCGAGCGGCGGAACAACAGATATCAGAAGCGCTGCGATCAGGAATTGTGCCAGAGCTCCAATATGCGCCAGCGATAAAGCAATATGATGAAAGCCGCTACTTGATCCGTCTTCCGTTCTAAGCAACGAATCAATTATTGCCCGTATAGCAATCGGATCACAGGGCTTTGTAATAATGCTCACATTTGCCAATCCTTTGCATTGTTCCAAAACATTTTCGCCGGTTCCTGCAGCAAATACAAGAACCGGTATGTTTCGGAAATGTTTGCAGATCTGCATTATATCCATTACCGACCGGTCATTGTTGCAGATCGTTTCGGGATTCAGAACCAACAATCCGATATCGTGTTCTGCCATAGCGGCCAGCGCTGCGTCTTTCGATTCGACGAGAATCGGTTCATGATTCATCGCAACAATGCAATCGGCAAGAATATTGCGCTCGGTCGCATCAATGTCCGCCACAAGTATCTTCATAATTTCTCAATCCTCCGGTATTCTATCTTTTTTGCGCAGATTGACAAGCCGCTACGTGTAATTTCGATGCCGATCCAAAAATTCTTTTTTCCTGCTTGTGCTACCCTGCCGTCATCTGTAATTCTGTCAATATTCTGTAAGGGCAGAAAGCGAAAGTGATTTGGGAGACAAATAATGGTTGATATCAAAATCAAATCAGCATCCGAATGTCGTTACGACGGCGTTTCTCTCGGCGAAATAATGATGCGGATTGATCCCGGCGACATTCCGACCGCAAGAGCGCGCACCGCCAGAATATGGCATGGCGGCGGCGAACTCAACGTGGCAGAAGGCCTCAGTTACTGTTTCAGAATGCGAACAGCAGTTGTAACCGCTCTGGTTGATGACGGCATCGGCAGAAACATAGAAAACCAGCTTCGCGAAGCCGGTGTTGATACCTCGTATATCATCTGGTTCAATACGAAAGGGAAAGGCACATTTTCAACCGATCAGAAAGGCACTCTTTGCAACGGCATCAATTTTACCTGGAAAGGCAAGGGCGTTCTTCCGTCCATCACCGAATACTACCGCGCTCACACAGCTATCCGAGAGCTCAAGCCCGGCGATTTTGACTGGGCCGCATTGTTCGGCAAGGGCGTCAGATGGTTCAACACCGGAGGCATCTACGCATTGATATCGCCAACGTCCGGCGATGTTGCAATCGAAGCAATGAAAGCTGCCGGTGAAGCCGGCGCGTTCAGGTCCTTTGACCTCAATTACCGATCCAAAGTCGAACCGGACAAAGAACGCGCGCGCGCAATGAACAGAAAAATTGTGGAGCTAACTGATTTTCTCGTCGGCAACCAAAACGATTTCGATGACGCGCTCGGCGAGGAATCCCGTAAAGTGTCAAAAGAAGAATCTTTCGACATATGGCTTGAAGCTTATTCGGAAATGCTTCGTCGTGTCGCAAAAAAATATCCCAACCTGAAGCTGATCGGAACCCAACTGCGCGGAGCGTTAACCGCCGACAAGATCAATTGGGGCGCAGTCCTTTACGACGTTGCCAAAGACAAGATCTACCAGGCAGTTGTTCGTGAGAATATAGAGATCGCCGATAGAACCGGCGGAGGCGATTCGTTCGCATCCGGCGTCGCGGCAGCGTTGCTGAACGGAAAATCCGTAGAAGACGCCGTTCAATGGGGCGCGGCGCACGGTATATGCGTCCAGGCAACTCCCGGCGATACAAGCATGGTCGTTCAATCGGATGTAGAAAAAGAAATTAAACGCGCTGTCACTGGCGGAGGCGTAAGCGCATTGCGATAGGAGTACACCCAATGGCACAATATGAACGCAGCAGAACTCGCACCGATGCCGTGGTAAGGAAAAGCGGTATTGTAGTGGTTATGAATAAAAGCCACATCGAAACACCGGAACATATGGTGAACACGATGAAAGCCGTTTATGAAGCCGGTTTTGTAGCCGAAGTAACCTTTCGCATCGAAGAATCATTGCTGCGCGAAGCCATGTCCGAAATGGTCAGGCTGCAGGCTTCAGCTCCGGCCGATAATCCGTTTGTGCTGGGTGTCGGCAGCGTGATCAACCCCAAAGAACTGGATGCTGCCATCGAAATGGGATTCGATATGATTGTAGCCCCGGCAAATGTCATGGGCGGATGTGGAGAAGGAAAAGATTTCGTGCGAATAGCGCACGAGGCAAACGTCTACGTCGCACCAGCAGTCTTCAGTCCCACGGAAATCAACTACTTTCTCGAGAGAGATGACGGCCTCGAACCTGATATGATCAAAATATTTCCGGCGCGATCACACGGACCCAAAGGCGTGGCTGATCTGTTGGCGCCGTTCGCGCGAGAGCGCCATAAAGGGAAAATCATTATGCCGACCGGCGCGGTGGATTTGAAAACCGGTCCGGAATACATAGATGCCATATCCAAGCGCGGATTCACGCCTGTACTCGGCATGTCGGCGCCTTTGCAACTGGTAATAGACGAGAAAAAGCCGGGCGATATCAACACAATTAATCGCGCATTGAACGATTTTAAGAACAAATTTCAACGGTAGAGTCACAACAACAATTTTTTGCCAAGACAACGAAAGTCATTCTTTTCCGTTTCAAATGAATCGAAATGACAAAATGAAACAATTGATTATTAAACAAACATAACGCCTGGAGGTTAAGGAATGCACAATGATAACAAGTTTGATATATCCGGACAGGTTATAGCTGTTACCGGAGCGGGTGGCGTTCTCTTTGGCGCTGTGTCCAAAGCTCTGGCAGTACGCGGAGCCAAGGTTGCCCTGCTCGACTTGCTCGGCGACAAAGTCGAAAAACTGGCTGCGGAAATTAACGCCGAAGGCGGACAGGCAATAGGTATAGGCTGCAGCGTTCTGGATATGTCGCAGACCTCTCAAGCGTTACGAACAATTATTGATAAGTTCGGCCAATGCGACGCTTTGATTAACGGAGCCGGCGGCAACAGAACAGGAGCATGCGTTTCTCCAGACGGACGTTTTACAGATCTCGACCTCAACGAATTAGACAAGGTATTCGAGTTGAATTACAAAGGAACGTTTCTACCGACACAAGTGTTTTGCAAATATTTTGCCGAACAAGGCCACGGTAATGTTATAAACACGTCATCAATGAGCGCCTTGGCCCCATTGACTAATGTGCCCGGTTATTCAAACGCAAAGGCGGCGGTAACCAATTTCACGCAATGGCTTGCAGTTCAAGTGAAGGTTGACTTTCCAGGAACCGACATACGCGTCAATGAAATAGCGCCTGGTTTTCTGGATACCACTCAAAATCATAGCCTGCTTTTCGAATCGGACAATCGCACATTGACCAAACGGGGCGAGTCTATTCTCGCCCACACACCAATGGGCCGATTTGGCAATCCCGACGAACTTGTCGGACCGCTGATCATGCTGCTTTCCAAAGCCGGCAGTTTCATGCACGGAACCACAATCTGTATTGATGGCGGGTTTAACGCTTATTCCGGAGTCGGGCCACTGAACGAAAAAACCTGAATTTGCTGCGTTTTGATACAGCATTGCTTCACAGATATTTCTTTGCATAATCAAAAAATGTCGTTCTTTTTTGCCACCAACAAAGAAGTATCTCGTTGCACCACAATGACTTCCGATAGAATAGAGCCGCTTTTTTGCCCGTAGCGGATCAAAACAACACTATTCCCGGTAAAATGACTCCGGAACAGAAACGGCAATAACGACATGTATTTTCAAATAATCTGTAAAATTGTTCTCGCAATCTTCGACGCACAGCTTCATAGTACGCGATTGGTCAAACATGACCAACCCCGAGCCGCATAGTGTGTCATGATGTTGGAATCGGCGACAGAAAAGAATCATGACACGATTTAGGAGATATCATGGATATCTATGTCGGCAATCTGTCATACCAAGTGGATGACAAACAACTGCGCGAACTGTTCGAACAACACGGCACCGTAAGCTCTGCACGTGTCATAGTCGACAAGTTCTCCGGCGATTCAAAAGGCTTCGGATTCGTCGAAATGCCGAATAATACCGAAGCATTGAACGCTATCAAGGCCACAAACCAACTGGATTTCCAAGGCCGCCAATTGCGAGTCAACGAGTCCCAGCCTAAGCCACGTAGTGGTGGTGGTGGTGGTGGCGGCGGCGGCGGCGGACGCGACAGAGGTGGTCGGGATCGCCGGTACTAATTGAATAATTGAATCTTAAAAAAGATTCGTAACAGCAAAAAGACGCACGATCCGTGCGTCTTTTTGTTTGTTCCTCGAGGTCTTGGTCTTTCTCTGCCAATCGCCGATAACTCGCGCCGCAAAACCATTCAGACCAATCGTTACTTGCCAAGCTCCTTGGCATTGACACAAGAAATTGGCGCTCTACCGGTCAGAACCAACGCAACATTCTCAGCGGCCATGCGCTGCAATTCAACCTGTGATTCTTCCGAGTACCAACCGGCGTGGTCGGTCAGCGTGACGTTATCCAATTTGAGCAGTTCGCTGTCGGATTCGAGCGGTTCATTGACAAATGTGTCCAGACCGGCACAGGCGATCCGGCCCGTCTTTAGCGCTTCCACCAACGCTGTCTCGTCAACTAACGGACCGCGCGCCGTATTGATCAGTATCGCCGTGCCTTTCATAATGGCAAATTGTTCACTTCCAATCATTCCTCTGGTTGACGGCAAAACCGGAGTGTGTAAAGAAATATAATCCGATTCTCTGCAAATTGTCGTCAGATCAACCAGCTCAACGCCGGCATCATTAGCCATCTTCGTAGTCACAACCGGATCAGATACGAGTACCCGACCAAGATTGAAACCGGATAGTTTCCGATGAAAAATTCGCGCAATTGCGCCGTATCCGACAAAACCAAATGTCTTGCCGCTGATACGCCGCACACTTTGCAAACCGCTCAAATTCCATTCACCAGCCCGAACATGCCGATCCTTTCTGGAGATTTTGCGCACACAATCCAACAACAACGCCATCGCATGATCCGATACGTCTTCCACACAATATCCCGGAACATTGAGCAACATGATGCCTTTTTGGTTCAAGGCATCAACATTGACGTTGTCATATCCGATGCCGTACCGTGACACGCATTTGCATCTGGTCATTGCGCCGATAATTTTCGGGGTAATGAGCGCCAGGTTTACTATTAATCCATCAATATCGCCGGCCAGCGCGGCAATCTTGTTCTCGTCGTCACTCTTCTCATGCACAATCTCGGCATCAATCCCGGATAGAACATGTTCTTCCTCCGAGTACGAATCATATCTGCTGTCCGCAATCAGCACTCTGAACTTGGCCATGTAGTCTCCTTTAAATCGGTTTTTTCGAAGTCTGTATCATCTCGATGTTTTTGTTCGGACATCGCTGTATGCACATACCACACCCGACACATTTATCCTCGTCAAGCGTCATTTTACCGTTTTTATCCATGCTCCAGGCAAACACCTTGCAGATATCCTTACATATCTCGCAACCTGCGCCGCAACCACAACCGAGACAACGCGACGCTTCCGCCATCGCTTCTTCTTTGCTCAAAGTTTTGATGTATTCGTCGAATGTCTTTTTCCGGTTGGCCGGCGAAATTACATGCTGTTTGGGGCGCCACGCGCGCGCCATATTACTTGCTCGCGCAAGAACGCTCTCTTTGTCCACCATAACTTTCTTTGCGTCATGCTGAAGAATTGCTTTGTTTCCTGAAAGATCCATATCTATGGACGCGGCTGCGCGTTTACCGTCTGCAATGGCCGTAATCACATTTTGTGCGCCACGCGCGCTATCGCCACCAGCATATACGCCTTTCAAGTTGGTGGAGCCGTCTTTTTCATTAACTTCTATCGCGCCGGACGGAGTTAAGGCCACGTCGCCAACGACATCGGATTCGACGACCTGGCTCAACGCGGATATCACAAGATCCACGCGCAAGGTGAACTCTGTTCCCGGAACTTCGACGGGACGCCGACGCCCGGACTTGTCCTGTTTCCCCAACACATAGTTCAACATACGAATTTTCTGAACCTTTTTCTTGCCGATAATTTCCTGCGGCGCCACAAGGTACATGATTTTGACGCCTTCTTCCTCAGCCTCGCGCACTTCCTCCGCGCTCGCCGGCATCTCATCTCTGGTTCGTCTGTAGAGAATGAACACTTCCTTCGCGCCAAGGCGCACTGCGCTCCTGGCTGAATCAAGCGCGGTGAAACCGCCTCCTATGACCGCCACGCTTTGTCCGGTCAACATCCAGCCATTGCGTGAACGCACATTCTTTAGAAAATCAACCGCTGTAATACAGCCTGCCAGTTCCTCGCCGCTTACGTTAAGCCGCAAACTTCGCTGCGCTCCTATACCGATAAATATTGCCTTAAAACCGGATTTCTGAAGGCCGCGTATTGTAATGTCCCGGCCGAGCCGTTGACGCGTTTTGAATTTGGCGCCCAGATTTTTTATTACGTCTATCTCTTTCTGAACGTCCTTGGGATTCAATCGGAACGAGGGAATACACGATGTCAACATTCCGCCAAGTTTCGCCGAGCCTTCGAATACGGTCACAGGATAACCAGCCCGCGCCAAGTCATACGCGCAGGCCAAACCGGCAGGGCCGGAGCCTACGACGGCCACTTTCTTGTTTTTCTTTGATCCCCGCTCTGAAAGTATATCAGGCTTCCATCCTTCTTTTTCGGCCATTTCCAGGACAAATCGTTTTATCTCTCGAATCATTACCGGTTCATCTTTCAGAGCGCGTGTACATGCCGCTTCGCAAGGATGGTCGCATATTTTTCCGCAAATTGACTGGAGCGGAGACCTGGACATAATGAGCTGATAAGCCTGCTCAAATTCGCCTTCGGCAACTTTTCTCACATAGCCCTGTGCCGGCACTGAATTGGGACAGGCATTCGTGCATGGCGCCACCAGATTGTTTTCTATTTTTCGCGCATGCCCATCATATATCGTCAGATCCGGCGCACTGGTGATGGCCGGAACAAGAATGTCGCGCATATCGCGCGGTTTTTTGTAGCCTTTTTCTTTCATGTAACGCCTGAATCCTTCGATAAATTCCGGCATGAATCCGAATCCATTAATCAGTGTAGCGGCACAAATACCCACCAGATCGGCTCCACACATGAACATTTCGACGGCATCTTCCCATGTTGATACACCGCCCGTCGCGGTGAGAAACGCTTTCTTGCCGACCACTTTCCGCATCGTATAAACGTCTCGCAATGCCATTGGCTTCAGCCACGGCCCATTCATACATGCCATACCGACTTCCTTTTGGAGGTGGTACATTGCTCTGGTTGGATCGTCCAGATTGATCGGCGGCACGGCCAGCCTGTTCGCGTTGCCTCCGACGGCATCGGCGCCGGCGTCCAACGCAACTTTGGCTATGTTTGCCTGATCGCCTCCCTCGGGAGTAATTTTGACAAAAAGCGGTATTTTCGTTTCTGATTTAATTGCGCGAACAATCGTAGCTATTGCCTCCGCATTCTTTCCAAGACTTGCGCCGGTGCGAGGACCGCCTTTGTCGTCACCCGTCAGTTCGACATTGAACGACATGTTCGGGCAGCACATATTCAATTCGTTTACATGCACACCGGCCGCTTCGCATTTTTTGGCCATGTTCACCCAACCTTCGACCCCCTTCTCGCCCGCGTACGTAATGTTTGAGAAAAGAATCAAATCCGGGGCGCGCTTTCGGCCCGCTTCAATGAGGCGCAACAATTCCTTCAACACAAGCCGCTTTTCTGCCGTAAACGTAAGAAAATTGTGTTCCGGATAATAACCGTACCGCGGCACACGGTTAATGTATGGCTCCGGGTCAATTGTGAGTTTCAACGACGCGCCGCCCCAACCGGTTTCCTGTATTCGCTCAAGCTGTTCGACGGTCATCGTAGTTGGACCTGACGACACATAGAACGGATTTCGAAATTTGAGTCCGGCAACAGTCACCGGAATATTAAAGTTTATATTCTTGCTCACAGACCACCTCTCGTTTTGCGCCGCAACCACCTGTGCATTATCGGCGGCTAAACAGCTTTTCTGCAGGATAGTGTCACCATTTTCCGGTTATTGTCCTGCCTTCTTTGTTTGAACGATACATCGCGTCAATAATCTCCAGACATGCAAGCCCCGCAGGGCCGCTCACTCCGTACATCGGGTCCTTTATGCTCAACACACAATCAACCACATAGGCCAGTTCCGCCACATAACCAAGATTGTAAAATTCATCCACAGCCGGTTTTGTCCATCCAAGAGTGTTGTCTGTCTTTTCAATCGCGTACGAATACCCAGGACGACTATATACGTTAATGGGCGATCCGAAAGTCAGATCCACTTTGATTAATCCTTCGGTGCCATAAATTTCCACTTTGTCATCCATGCCGCCAACGGTAACATAGTTTCCTTCGACAAATGCGTGTTGCCCACCTGCGAATTTCATGATGCCAATTGCCCAATCCTCGCCCGTATTGTCTTTGTGAACATAGTTGTCCGATTCTCCAGCATTCGTCTTGCCGATCACCTCAACGACCTTGTTCCGGCCTTGATCAGAGAGAAAATGGAGAGCCCATCCAATTGGATGAATAGCAAGATGAATAAGACTGCCGCCGCCACATGTCTTCGCGTTTTTTGCAAACGGGCTGTGCGTCCCACAATGACATTCCTTTGCCTTCACGTATGCCACATCTCCAATAGCGCCTTCTTTGACAATCTGCACAACACGCTGAAGCGCCGGCGCAAAACACCAATCCTCCGCGTAAAACAATTTCACGCCCTCTTTGTTGCATACGTCAATTACTTCACGCGCGTCTTTAACGGAAGTAGCAAGCGGTTTCTCGCAAAGGATATGCTTCCCGGCTCTAGCAGCCGCTATCGCCACATCATGATGCAGAAAGTTCGGGACACAAACGGATATTAAATCAATGTCGTCTCTTTTCATCATATCGTTGTAATCTTCATACGTGTCGGGAATGCGCCACTTCGAAGATATTTCTTTTAGGTTGTCGATGGCGGCAACTGCAGCTATTTCTACCTTGTCATTGCGACTGTAACTATCACAGTGAAAATCCGCTGCAAACTTCGACCCTACAATACCGACTTTCAATCTGTTCATTTATTTATTACCCTTTCTCGGTTCAAACAGCGCAAATTACGGGACGAATACCATAAAACCCGGAACAGTTAATCCATACCCACATCCGTTGTCGTGGGCGACGCACACCATCGAACAAATTATTTTACGATCAGAGCCATCAGCGCTTTCTTTGAAAAGATAGCGTTTCGTGCTTCATCTCTAATAATTGATCGTGGCCCATCCATCACTTCGCTGGTCGCACATACGCCGCGATGCGCCGGTCCGGAATGGCTGTAAACAACATCCGGCTTGGCGCAATCAAGCACTTCGTCAGTAACTGTCCAGTCGGGTACGTTTACTCGTTTTTCCGCCTCAGATTGTTCGCCTGCAAGCATGCTGCGGATCAAAGTACTTGCCTGAATGAAATCCGCGCCTTTTACGGCTTTTTTTAAATCGGTGCATATTTCCAGCCTTGAGCCGGATGTCTTGGCGCGTTTCTCGCCTTCCGCCCAGATATCTTTGTCCACAGTCTCGGCATAAGACTCAGGAACGGCAAGCGTGAGATTGATTCCCAGAACCGGTGCCACTCTAATGAACGAATGAAGAATGCCGCGCGCCATTCCGGTGTACACGAGATTAAGCCCATCAAGCTTGCCTTTTACCTGCTTGATCGCCATTAATTCGCCGATGACATGTGTCTCATGGTCAACAGGCGTACATGCGTTCATGACAGGAACCGGCATGTTCGCCGCTGCCAGATCAATATCTTCCTGCTTCCAAAGCCGTCCGGCAAAAACGTCAATAAACTGGCCGAGCGCACGCGCCGTATCAACGACGGATTCTCCTCTTCCCATTTGCGTGTCTTTCACGGACAAATACACAGTTGTTCCGCCAAGTTGAGCCATGGCTGCCTCGAATCCCATTCTCGTTCTTGTGGATTCGTATACAAAAAGCAATGCCTGCACACGCCCTTTGAGCAGATCCGCGTACGTCATATCATAACGATTGTCTCTAAACCATTCGCCGAGATGAATAATTTCGTCCAGTTCTTCACGGGACAGCGCTCCTATGTGCGGCAATGTCTTCCCGCGCATACGATCACTGAGTTTCGGAGCCGGTTTTCCTGCGAGTGATGTTGTCATGGCACGTTCCTTTCAAATGTCTAACACGAAGTTTTTATGAATAACACAAATCAACGAGAAAACAAATGTTTTTACCCTGCCGCACAAAGCCTTATAACCACGCAAGCAGCCGAATATGTTTCATGAAAGATTGCATTCGTGCGGGATAAGACGTTGTGGAATCGGCCTTGATCGGCCTGATTTCCTGAAATAAGCAGGTTAGATTGCCTGTAATGTTTATGAGTTGAACAAGCTTTGCATCTGTGGCATCATTATATCCAATGATTGCGTTAATCGCTGTCCGGTTAAAAAGAAAGGAATATTATGACGGTTAAAATATTCTGCGTGTTAGCAATGATTGCGGGCATAACAAGTGTTACGCTGGGCTGCGGGAAAAAGGCGGAGAATGCCGATTATTCCGTTGACGCACAGGAAGGGCAAGTCACTGTTAAAACGAAGCAGGGCACAGCAACCTTCTCAACCGAGCAAAAAGGAAACGCGCCGAGCGATTTTCCGAAAGACTTTCAGATTTATAAAGGCGCCGGCATTGTGGGTTCTATAGATACGCCTGATGGTACTATGTTAACGCTGAGCACCAAAGATGCTCCACAGAAAGTTGTAGAGTTCTACAAAAAAGCAATGCCGAAGAAAGGCTGGACAGAAGAAGGGGTCACTGCATTTGGCGCTCAGACTGTTCTTTCCTATAGCAAGGGCGAACGCAATGCCAGTGTCATGGTTGCAGCAGCCGAAGGCGCTACACAGGTAATACTCACGCACGCAAAAGATTGACCGCCAAACGCAGTGTTCCCAACGAAAAAATATCAGAGACCGGACTTGCCGACGGGCAAATCTTCTGCTATTATTAGTTTGTTTTCTGTAGGATTCTACAATTCATTATACACATAGGAGCATGTCCGCCATGAAGAAGTTTCTCTTGTTTGTATCTTGCGTTTTCTCGGTTGCGTTCCTGGTTTCGGCACAAGCGACAGAAGTGGCGCCGGTCATTACTCATATTCCCGTGCCCATTGCTGTCAAAGGACAACCTGTTCGCATTAGCGCAAATGTTTTGGATCCTAATGGCGATCTGGGCGCGGTTACACTCCGTTATGCCGAGACACAGACCGGCAGGCCAGTCTCAGTCGCAATGAAGAAAGGCGTTGGTGGAAAATATACCGCCACCATTGCTACAAAGAAAATGCCCGGTGCAAAGGCATTCGTTTATTTCATCGAAGCTGTTGACAAAGCCGGAAACAGCAAGAAAACCATGTGGTATCCTGTTCAGATTCAAGAACCGCCCAAGGACGCCAAGCCCAAAGACAAATCTCTCACCGAAAAGACGGTCGAAACAGTGAAGTCGCATCCAGTGATATCAACTGTCGGCGGCGTTGCAGTCGTCGGCGGCACTGCCGCAGTTCTGGCCGGCGGAGGTGGCGGCAACAGTGATGGAGCAGTTTCCGCGGCCAAGGCGCTTGCCGGAAATTGGCTGGTTAATGATGGATACCACTCTTGGATAATGGCGTTAACAACGAGCGGCGGCCAGGTCAGCGGTAACGTTGCCAGTGCGCCATCCGGTCCAGCGACAATTACCGGCACAATCAGCGGTAATAATGTCACGCTGAATGTAACGTGGACACACTACGGTAGTACCGACGTCTACACTGGAACGCTGAGCCCATGCGGCACGGCAATGACCGGAACATATTCGTGCGAGGGCTATACCGTAGGTCCCTGGAG
>JAFGTH010000248.1 GCA_016934225.1 Lentisphaerota bacterium
CCTGATCGTTGAGGGCAAGCATCGCCTTGTTCACGACATAGTTCGGCATCTCGGTATTGATTTCGCCTGCCAGCTCTATGAACCGGGTGGGCGTGCCGTTTTCCTTCGCCTTCCATGTAAGGTAGAACGGATCAATCGGAATGCAGTGCCCGCCCAACCCCGGGCCTGGATAGAAAGGCATAAAACCGAACGGTTTCGTGCTTGCCGCGGCAATCACTTCCCAGATGTCTATGCCCATCTTGTCGAAGATCATCTTTAACTCGTTGACCATCGCGATGTTCACGGAGCGGAATATGTTCTCCATCAGTTTCGTGGCCTCGGCGGTGCGGCAACTCGAGACCGGCACGGTATTGCAAACTACTGAATCGTATAACGCCTGCGCCACTTCAAGCGATTCCGACGAAATACCTCCCACCACTTTCGGGATTTTCGAGGTTGAGAATTCCGGATTATTGGGGTCCTCACGTTCGGGAGAATACGCCACAAATATGTCTGTCCCACACTTGAGTTCCTTTCCTTGTTCCAGAATCGGAACCAATACTTCTTCGGTAGTCCCTGGGTACGTTGTGGATTCCAGTACAATGAGCTGTCCGCGAACCACGTACGGCGAAATCTGCTGCGCAGTGCCGGTGATGTAACTCAAGTCCGGCTCGCGATGTTCCGTCAGAGGCGTCGGGACACAAATTATGACAGCGTTGCAGTCTCCTATTTTTGTGAAGTCCGATGTGACAGTCGCTTTCCGGTTGGAAGTAATCAGAGAGGAAACAGCTTGCGCGCTGATGTGACCGATGTAGGAACGTCCCGCGCGTAACGCGTCTACTTTGGCACAATCAATATCAAACCCTATTACAGAAAAATCTGCTCGCGCGAATTCGAACAGCAACGGAAGCCCCACATACCCCAGCCCCACAACCCCGACAACGGCATCGCGCTCGCGTATCTTTTTGATGAACTGTGCTGTTCTATTCATTGGTTCTCCTGTTTAAAGAGCATGTTTACCACGACTCCTTGCCACATTACCTCAGCTTTGGTTTGAAATTCCTTCAGCGCCTGGATACGCTTTTTGATGAATTGATCAGATATGGATTCAGAGTAATTCGCGGATTGCGACGCAAGTTCGCGTTCGGCGTTGTATAACAGGATCGCTGTGTTGCTTATGCTTTTGCCGGCCAAATCATGCAACGCGCTCTTTATGATCGTTCCAAAAGAGTCCAACGATTCATAATAGTCTTTTCTGTCGCCAGTAATCTTTATTTTTCTGATCGCTTTCCATTGCTGCAATTGGCGGACGCCCATGCTGGCACTGCCTTTGCTGATGCCCAAAGCCATGGTTATACTGTCCAAACACTGCGGGTCGCGACTGAAATATAGATGCGCATAGATCTGACCAAGAACTCGCCCAAAACCCATGGACTGCGTGGCATGGCCCAGTGTTTCCACCATTCGCCGTACAATTCGGTCAAGTTCTCTGGAAGTCATAATGCCATCTGTTTGACGGCGCGTAAGTTGACACTTTTATGTGTGACGTGGATCCAGTGCGGTGAGTCCTCTGTCCATGATCCGGTGTTGATATATCGAATTCCGCCCTCGGTAATATCTTCAACATAGTGCGTGTGACCGCAGGCCACACAGGAAAATCCGTTCTCCGTCGCGTATTCAACGGCGTTACGACGCACATGATCTCGAAGTATTTTATAGAGAAATGCCCATTTTTTTGCGTAGAAAGCAACATGCATGGATTGAGCGCCAAAAAGAATTCGTGAGTGATGCATTGCCCTGAACAAAATTATGAATATCCTGTTACGCGGCATAATGTTATCGAAATCATGCCCGTGAGCGATAAACAGACGCTTGCCTATCTCAAAGTGATGCACAAATTCAATATTACCGGTCCGCTCCAGCCTGCAGTCCTTATCATGATTTCCATAAACCCAGACAATTCTTCTGACCAACGATTGACTGATGAGCATATCCAATACAACTTTGTCTTCAGCAGAAAGGCGACGTTTGGGACGATCTATAGTGTCGCCATTGAGAACAAGTGTGACACCGGCCGGTAACTGCTCAACGAATGGGCCAAACCGGTCCCTGAGAAAGTACCGTGAGCCGAGATGAACATCGCTGATGACGGCAAATTCCGAGGCGTCAGGCATGCGTATCATAGGGACCGATAATGGCGGTTAGCGAGACGCCAACAATGGCGCCTATCATCCACGTGGTTGCCGGTATCTGAAGGTTAAAATCGCCGAGAGAATGGAATGACATCGCCACGCAAGCAAGGAAACCGCCGAGTACGATTGCATAATGCCTGTTCAGAGAGGTAAATGATTCCGGATCAAGGAGTTTCCTGTTCTCAGTCGCAAGGCTGCGCATAATGTGGCGAATGACAATACAAAACGGTAATAGAAACAAAAACAGTCCTGCAATTCCGCATTCCTCAAGCAGTTGAACCCAATCACTATGCACTTCGTAAGAATGGAAATGTATATTTAGCACTGACGGCCGTTTCCCGAGTTCTTTGTTGCCATCAGGACTGGCCGCAAAATGCGGCCAGAGATTCTGGTGCATGCCCGGCCCGATTCCAAACAATAGGTTGGTTCGCCACGCGCGAATAGCCGCCGATATCATCCTGCCTCGAGACGACAGCCGTATATTCGAAATAGTAGTATTGGTTATCTCGCCGAGGGTTTTGCCCTCTGTCTGATGCCAGCCAAAGTAGGAAACAAATCTGTGCTTGTAGCTACCGCCGACGAAGGACAAAAAAACCAGCACTGTCACTATTGCCACAGCGGAGATGAGTCTGATTTTACGGCGAAAGGTCGGCGCCCATTGTCCAAGTCCCCAGATCAAAGCCGCAACAACGATAACAAATATAGTGAGACCACCGCCTCGAGACTTGCTGAGGACGACACCCATAATCGCAATGAACGCTCCTACAATGGCAGTAATTCTCTGTCGTGTTGTGCTTGTTGCCGCTAGAATAACGGCTACGGCCAAACTAAACGCAATCTCCATAATGCCGGCGAAATGATCCGGGCAGAAATAGGAACCGGTGGCTCGGGCCGTTTCAAGCTGGTACTGCGGTTCGCCTTTTGTCCAAAGCACCAATTCATTGTGGGTTATAAAATGATTAATGACCCCGTAGACGCCAAGCAGGATCAGATTGACGAATACGAGCTTGAATAGAAACCGATACTGGCGCTCGGTGAACCCGAATAGAACCTGGAACAAAATCAATGATGGCGTCCAAAACAACAGGAAACTTCGTTCGGCGTCCATCCTTACAGGGGCCTGTATAAATCGAGCAAACGCATATATCAAAAACGCGGCAAAGCAAGTAATTAGAATTGCACGCGTCCTGGCCGCATCCTTTGTTTCAAAAGAATATTCTTCGGCCCCATTAGTTTGTAAAAAGAACAGAACGGTATATTTAGCTGCAAAAAAGAACGTTGAGATGTAAATGCATACCGTAAACGGCCAGAACCACCACATCTCCCACGCGCCGAAAAACCAAGGGCCAAACAGGATAGGTATTGAAAGAAACGTGAAACCGATCCAACCGAGAAATTGAATTGCAAAATGCATAGTTCTCTAAGAAAATGATGGTCTCTGATTGTGTCCGGGCACACTCCGTTTCCGTGGATTATGCAAGATATTACCACGTCCAAGCTATCATTCAATTGGTTTTGAACGTATCAAAATCGTTTGCCGGGGTCAAGAAGAGAGAAATCGCTAAGAGTTCAAAGTTGAAATTTAGGAGCTATTCTGAAGGCAGACTGGTCTTGTGTCGAAGAGAGAGTATCTCGGTATGGCCGTTGTCCCGCAATAAGTCCGAAACGGTATTCATTGCCGACGTTCACAACCTGCGATTGTTCGAAAGCGAAAGCACGTTTCCAATGAACATGACTTCTGAACCTTTCTCTCCGCTTCGACCGAATGCCGGAGCCCCTGAGTAAGTAGCAGCGTTATTGATCGTTCAACGGCTCCATGAGACCTACACGCCGCGATGTGGCGCAGGCACGGTATGTCGTCCTACCGCCGCCCGACAAATTGTTCCCGTTCAACACGCAGGCGGGGCCGGCGCAGCTATTTCGCCGACCGCGATGTGGCTTTCACTTGGTCGAGAATCCAAGGGTATGTACGCTCAATGCCTTCCTTGAGCGATACCTTGGATTTCCACCCGATGGAATAGATGCGGTCGTTGCTGAAATTCCTGGACTGTACTCCGACAGGACCTTCAATGCTCTTGACACTTATCTTCTTGCCCGCCACCTCTGCAACGGCGTCGACAAGTTCTCTAACCGTCACGTACTGGGGACACCCGATATTGACAGAGCCTTCCAGATCGGAATGCATCAGTCGAAATATGCCGTCAGTCATATCATCAACATGGGTATAAGACCTGACGGCGGAGCCGTCTCCC
>JAFGTH010000249.1 GCA_016934225.1 Lentisphaerota bacterium
GTGGCCGGTCCATACCGGTCGCGCTCGATCTCGCTACCGGCGATCTTTCAGCCGCTGTGCGTATGGCAAAACACAACGCGAGGTCATACCGTGAGCACGTTCGAGCTTTTGTGGCGTATAACTTCCTTACGCGCAACTGCGTCACCGAGTTGGCGCATCTAATCAATGGGAGCTTCGGCAGCCGCCGCGAAGCTACGGAAGCATTAGGCGGGTACATTGAGCCGGGCTGCGGCCTCTCTTTCATCCCCTGCCGTTTCTCGAAGCTTGTAGGCAAGAAGTATGCTGTAAGCGAAACGCTCGATCTTCCTTCCTACCGGCTGAGCCGCGTCGCCGCTCTGCGAGCCGAATGCGGGTACAGGATCTGGCTACGGGAAAATAATACGTTCACATCAACGATCTATACATCTTGGCATGCCGATACGACGTTCATATTCTTCACTGACGATATCTTTCTGCCTCGCCCGATTTTTGGCGCTGCCAACACAGTCTATGCCATCGTCCATGCAGCTGGCGGCATCGTGATGTCGCCTTTTGATCGCGGCCGCCATCTTAGCCGCAGCTTGCGCGGCATCGTCTTTAGTCTGCCCGAGCTAGTCTTTTTCAACATACGGAAGGGCAGTTTTCACGCCACTCCATAAAGGTGGTGCCCCGTGGCGCGATCTGCTTCTGGGGCAGAGTCGTCCTCCGTGGATTGTCTGGCGCCACGCGTGTTTCGCGCCATTGAGGCGCTGTGCTTCTTCTTTTGGGACGACGCTTTGCCCAAGAAGGAACCGCTGGCTCAGGCATCGTCGTGCCACAGGTTGCTGCTTGATTGCGTTGTTGACACGAGCGAAACGAGCGGGCTGGACTTTACTTTCAGCGATTTGTCGGCGTGCCCTGTCGAAGAAATCCTCCGGATTGCCGTTGAACACACGGAACACTTTCTCGAACTCATTCAGCGAACGGATACTGAATAGCGGCTGATCGGGATTTCTTTTCCGATGATAGCCACTCCAACATTGCACGAAACAGGCCCCTTTCTGTGCTTCCAGTCAGGCAGCCAGTTTCTCGACAATCCTCCTTACGGCAAAACCTTCGGCCTCAGTGCTCTTACCTCGGGCGTCCAGGATTGTGACCCAATCTGACAATTCCGAGATCATCAGATTGATAAGCTGTAACTCACACGGATCCTGGATCCTCTTGAACGTCCCTGAGCCAAATGAATGATGTCGCAAATTAGCATAGTCGAGGGAAGACGCGCAGACACTCGATATGCTTAATTGATTTACAGACAAGAACTTAGATGGTCGGGGCGGTGGGATTCGAACCCACGACTTTCAGCTCCCAAAGCTGGCGCGCTACCAGGCTGCGCTACGCCCCGACACAATAAATCTGCTTTCTTCCATCCAATGGTCTTTGCTCCATGCTATGTTCTAGCATTCGTGTCAGCTACGCCTCAAAAAGAAAGCACAAGACCTCGGCCCTACGAGACCGGCACCTTCACCGGCCAGAGCTGTCATCCTGCGCGTAGAGCTAAATGAGGGATATTAGAGATTTTGAGCGGAATAGTCAAGATAGCGGTCGGTTGCAAATACTTGTGCAGGGCAGCGCGGGTTACGGAATATGCTCCGACGTGTTGTTCGCCCAGTCTATTCATAATGTCATCAAGGACTTGGTAGACCAGGTGCGCTGTCAATCGTCGCCTGCACCTGTTGGTTCGCCGATCATATCTTGTTCCGTGATGTCTGAAGACGCAACGCTGCCCCTGCCCTTCCATGCAAACAAAAGTGTCCCCACAACGCCAAACGCGAAGGCTGCTTTGAGATTGAGTTCTGGCGATATCCGCCAGAGCAGCGCCCCGCCGAAGGCCGCAAATGCAACAAGGATGTCACGGATCAAGTAGTAGAGGCCGAACATGGCGGCCTTTCGTCCCTCCGGTGCCAAGTCCATGATAAGAGCTTTGCGGGTTGGCTCCCCAAATTCCTTGAGCCCACGGAGCACGAATGCCGCTGTGAGTGGCACAAGAGATTCCGAGTGAAGAAGTGCCAAGGGGAAGATGGAGAAGAATCCGAACGTAATAAGGACAAAGGGTTTCTTGCCGAAATGATCAGCCATGTATGCCACTGGCAGATAGACCAAGACAGCGGTGATGTTCTCGATTGCGGAAAGCCAGCCAAAGGCAAGTTCGGAGACTGGTTGTGCGATGTGACGCGTTGCCCATATCACGATGAAGGCGTCCGGTATTCGTTCGCAAAACCGGACAAGGACATCTGACCAGAGAAGATTCCGCAGTCCTTGAGGCATTTCGCGCCAAAGCCGGAAGGGATTTGCCTCTGGTTTCCGTATCTCCTTTGCATTGTCCGTAATCAATTGTTGCTGCAAGATGGCCGCAACCATGGCGAGTATCAGTGCGACGACGAACGCATTGCGAACACCCTGCTCGACGCCCCATACCGCGATACATGCGCCGCCCGCAACAGGGCCGAACATTTTGGGAAATCGGCGCACGAGCGCGAGTACCGAGACACCCATGGTGCGGCGATTCTTGGGCACGACCTTCGCGAGTAAATTCATCGTGGCCGGTAATGAAATTGCCGACCATGAGATGAACAATGCCGCCCCGACCAGAACTGCCCACCACGAGTGAACAGTGATTACAGTTACATAACCTAGCATGGAGAGCACATTGAACAGCAGGAGAGCACGTTTCGTTCCCAGCCGATCACTCAAGTATCCTCCGGGGAACGAATAGAGAGCCGACAGGAGATCGTCCATTCCAGCCAATAGACCAATCGCCAGAATTGCCGTGGACGCCTGTGCCAACTCCTGTAGGTACAGCGGGAGAAATCGCTCCGCCATGTGCTCGCCCATTCCGACGAGAACAACCATGCCTAGCAAGCCGAACATGCTTCGTCTGTGAGTGTTCTGCGGCAAAGCGTTTGGCATTTCTGAGTTCATGTCTTTCGGCATAACGGCCGAAAGCATGACCTTTGTTTCACACCGCGTGGACGCGGCGTGAAACGTAACGGTCAATGCTCTTGTTTGCTTCCGTATTTCAGGTGTTCTTCCCTGACCTTCAGCGTCTTGCTGAGACGCTTGGCCATGGCATCAGAGTAAGTGCGACGCCCGCGCTCGTAGTCGCTCACCATGTTCTGGCGGATACCAAGCTTTGCCGCGAGTTGCGCCTGTGTAAGCCCGGCCTTCAGACGGGCGCCCGCAAGCAGGTTGCCGACACGGTTCTTCTCCATTTCTTTCCAGTACTCGGTGCTCTCAATGGCAACGAACTCATCCTCGGGCGCGTCCGCGAGAACCGTGACGTCATACTTCTTTTTGATCCAATCAACAAGCTCGACAATGTGCTCGCCGTGGAGCGAAATCTCAATATGGGGCTTTTTCACGAGAGCCAACATAATACACCTCGATTACGATTTCCTGCTTCCGGCATGTCCAGCATGCCACATATCTGTAGTTTAAGTGGCAGTGGTACCGATCGGTTCCAAGAGGCGAGAAGTTTCGCCATGTCTTCTGGATCGGACCATCTGTCTGGAGGTCTGAAACAAGCAGGAACAGCAGCTTCTGGACATCGGAAGGCAGCTTCCGTAGACCGCGTCCGACCTTTCTCTTGATCCGGACCTCATATTTCATGATGGTGATAATATAACCGTTAAAGGCCGGTAACGCAAGTTATATTTTCAAAAAGCGAACGGCAGCATGGTCTTGTTAGACCCCTTTCACTTCTTTCATGATTGCTGCTGCAATGAACTGCTTGGCTTCTTCCTTCAGCATTGTTCCAAAAATAAGATCGGTTGATGCGTTACGAATCAATATGCCTTTCTGCGAAACGTTATTCACTTGGACATTTGTCATGCGCATGGAGATCACGGTGTCCCGGTTGTATGTGAAAGACCTGCTCCAACCCAATGAGCCTACACCGACAAAGACGTTTCCCATCCCCTTCTTGAGGGTGATTAGCCACTTTCCGACGAGAAGAAACGTGATAATACTCAAAAGAACAACGGTTCCAAAAAGGAACGGCAGACCGAAAAGGGATTGACTTAAGTCAAATTCACCCTTTCTGAACTGACTGCCGTATATACCCCACATCGAGAGTCCAGACCAGAATGTAGTGAATGGAATCAAAAACAGGAGTACCGGAGAGAGTCTCCTGTAAGTAATGACGGTTGCTTCGGAGAAGTCTCTTTCAATCTTGACGCAACGGGGAGGATTGGCAAGGACGTCGAGAGAGATTTCGGATGAACCACTTACTATGGAGAACGAACTGGTATTGCCGCATGTGCGGCAAAGGGCAAGGTCAGTCGCAACATTGACGTCATCTGGGGGGATTACCGCCTTACACAGTGGGCATCTATATTCACGCTTCAATCTGAATTCCTCTCTGAATGGGTCTAACGCCGTGCGCTGACCTGCGCCCGGAAGCAAAACTCTGTGTTGCAAGCCGCAGGCTTGTGTACACAGAGTGTAGCAACCGGGCCATCAGGTCTAGCAAGGTCAAGTCCGAAAATTCCTGTAAATTAGGCAGCGTGGCTTTGTTAGCACATTCTGCATTAGTGCTGGTGTGCTTCAACATAAGCACGAAGTACAGCATTTATTTTGGTCTGGTATTGCTTTTCTTCGTGCTTGAACCAATCCAGCACATCTGGATCAAGTCGAAGAGATACAGCTTTCTTCTTTTTGGGCATTCGCACTTGTGCCCGAGAGAAGAAATCTCTGTCCAGCTCTGGAACATCCGAAAAATCAATGTTCGAGTCAGGCAGCTCTTTTAATCTGTTCCAGTCAGTGCGTGATTCTTTTATGGTATTCTTTGCTTTCATAACGTGTCGCTTTGCGGGCCGAAATAATTCGGATCGTTTCCTCGTCTTCCCATTCGAGATAAACAGTCACGGCCACAATGTTTTTCAATAAACCGACGCCGACTCATCGGTCCTCACCATGGTCTCGGCGTGTGTCGAGATGGGTGAGCATAGGATGATTGAACATCTCAACAACATCGCGAAAATCAATCCCGTGTTTCCTGATGTTATGCTTGTTTTTCTTGTCATCCCACTCAAACTTCATGACAGCACTGTATATACATGCCGTAGATACGTCAATGATTTTTTTGAAGTGCTAACGCCGGTGGTGAGGGGCGGCGCGTATAGCGACGTCACTCTTCACCACTTTGTTCAGAGCTCATCTCACATGCACGTGGCAGCCACGATAGAGAGGACACTCACAAAGATGGTGGCCACAGCAAAGCACTCAAAGAACTTGCGGAGTTTCCGACGACGGATGACGACAGCCCGTCGCTCTGCAACGATGCGCTGCATCTCCTCATGCGAGGATGGTGTGGGCCCCATCTTGAGGAGCTCGATTATAGTGCGCGCGTTCAGACCTGAAGCACCAGAGCAGGGCGAGCATTGCCAGAAGGTTGAGAAAGAGCGCTGAGACAATCAACTTGCCCTGCCAGGACGGGGTCAATGATGCACGGATTACGAGGACAATGGAGAGCGCCGAGAGAAGAAGGCCGTTGCTAGTCAGGAGGGCGCTCCAGTAAGCCGAGAGCGCCGTGACGAATTGCGAAAGGAACTTGTCCTGTTGTTCTCTTGCGAGGTGGGCGATCTCTTCCTCGTTCATATCTTCTCGCTCCGAACATAATATTCTGTATCGTAAATATTTGATATAACATGTTTTTTTAAGGATAAAGCAATCATTAATTTCAATAAGAAACAATTTCGAAACTGACGAAATGATGTATATGATGTGTGATGATTATGATTAATATGAATTGGAAAGTGGAAGGAATGCTCAAATTCAACCCGAATCCGGATTGGCCGCATGGCTGTTTCCAAGTCCTTGCAGAAGCTGGTATTCCCGATAATCAACGGCCTCGACTTACATGCCCGGCGGGTACGTTCTCAATGCCTTGATCCTAATTGATCTGAACTCGTGTAATCAGCCGGGTTAGCATATCAACTCGATATTTTCTATCCATTCCAACAAATCGGCTCCAACAAATCGGCCAAATATATTCCAGTTTACTAATTAGTTTGTAACTCATTGATTTAGAGCTGGTTGCGAATAGAAGCGGAATGCCGTCGCAGAAATACCGCCAATATGGATATATCTGCGGGAGTAATTCCCGGAATTCTAACAGCCTGACCAAGAGTTCGAGGTCTGATACGAAGAAATTTCTCGCGAGCTTCGATACGTAGAGAAGGAGTGGATACATAATCAAAAGAATCAGGAATAAGAGTTGATTCGATACCTGACATGCGCGCAGCATCTTTTGTTTCACGCATGATATAGCCTTCATACTTTACACGGTTCTCTAATTCGCAAACCAGGCGTCCGGAAAGACTATTTAGCGCACAAGGCAAATCGCCATATTTGACTTCAGGGCGCCGCAAGAGCTCAAGGCAACTATGCGATCCCACGCGTAGTGAATTCAGACGTTTAATTTCTGTAGCTATTCGGAGTTCGGCTATATTCGTTTCTTTTAAAATCGCCTGATCCACTACACCTATCTCCCCTGCCCTGCCACACAAACGAAATTGTGCATTATCCTGTCGAAGCAATAAACGGCGCTCTGCACGGGAAGTGAACATCCTATACGGCTCATCAGTCCCCTTGGTCACCAAATCATCAATAAGAATGCCAATATACGCTTCATCGCGACGAAGAATGATTGGATTTTGATTCCTAACCATGCGGACAGCGTTGATTGCCGCCATAAAACCTTGGGCCGCTGCCTCTTCATATCCGGTAGTGCCGTTGATTTGCCCGGCAAAGAACAATCCCTTGATGAGCTTTGTTTCGAGCGACGGGAAAAGTTGAGTAGGATCACTGTAATCATATTCGATCGCATAGCCATATTTGATTATCCTGGCCGAAGCCAACCCGGGAATGGAAGCGACCAAAGCATCCTGCACATCTCGAGGAAGGCTGTTGGAAATACCGTTCGGGTACGCAAGCGGACTGGTTACTCCCTCCGGTTCTATAAAAACGTGATGCGAAGCATGGTTGGGAAATTTAACGATCTTATCCTCCACAGACGGGCAATAGCGAACCCCCGTTCCAACGATGTGCCCACCATAAAGCGAACTTCGGGAAAGATTGGATCGAATAATTTCATGTGTTTTTGCGGTAGTGTGCGTAAGAAAACAGGGTATTTGCGCAGTTTCCGGATGTTCCACGTGGAACAATGAGGGCAATTCCAACGGGTCTGAAAATAATGGCGGAGGATAATCGCCCGGCTGAATCTCCATCGCGTTATAGTCAATGGTTACCTTGTCCAGGCGGGGCGGCGTACCGGTCTTAAGCCTTGATATTCGAAACCCTAATTCTCGTAGTTGTTCGGTAATACCATGTGATGCGGGGGCGCCATCGCCACCGCCAGGTTCTTTAACGTCGCCCACGTGTATGGTCCCGCCGAGCGAAGTTCCTGGACAAAAGATAACAGCGGCGGAATAAAGTAATTCGCCGTTGTCCATGATTACACCGACGACAGTATTACTTTCTATAAGAAATTCTGTCATGAGTTGTTCGGCTATGTGAAGATTTGGAGTTGTTTCCAGCACATTTAACATTCGCTTGGAATATGCTGCTTTATCGCACTGAATTCTTGTAGCTCGAACGGCAGGTCCTTTTCGTGTATTGAGTGTTCGGAATTGGATTCCTGTTGCATCGGCGTTACGGCCTATTTCGCCACCTAACGCCTGAAGTTCGTGGACAAGATGAGATTTTGCTATACCTCCGATGGAAGGATTGCATGGCATACGGGCTACGGTTTCTTTTTTTGGAGTAATTAGGACAGTTTTGGCGCCAAGTCTTGCCGCAGCGAGGGCTGCTTCGCAGCCTGCATGTCCGCCGCCTACCACAATGATTTCGAAGTTCATTATTGTGTCATCTCATTAGGCAAACGGTCGGTTGATGGGGCAAGGGAAATTGATAATTGTTTCATTTACTTTCCAACGCAGAATCGCGAAAACACTTTGGTTAACAAATCGTCTGTATAGAAATGCCCGGTGATTTCGCCGACTTTTTCGGTTGCTCTTCGTAATGCCGCCGCAGCCTCTGCCGCTGACTCTTCTCCGCGTTGTTTTAATAGTATCATACATTCGTTCAATTCGTTCTGTGCATATTGAATCATAGCTCTATGACGCTCTGAAATCGTTGCATGTGGCATTGTTGAGCCTGTTGAAATATTGATCATAACTTTGAGCGCATCACGCACGGTCTTAATGCCGGTTTCGTCATGGAGGCAGCATTCTACGCACCTCAAATTCACCGGAAAATCGCTTTTTCTCATAACAAGGCCAAGATCCGCTTTGTTCAAAACAATTAACCAATGATCGGCATTGGGCCATTCTTCCGGCTTTTGACTCGCTTCTAATGGCGCTGATCCGTCTATGACTCGAATATTGATACCGGCCGTGGCTATGGATTCTTTTGCGCGTCTGACACCATCTTGTTCCACTGTGCAACTGGCATCTCGAAGGCCAGCCGTATCAACATATCTCACCGGTATGCCTTCTAATACGCTTTGTTCCTCGATTGTGTCTCTGGTGGTTCCCGGCGTCTCTGATACAATAGAGCGATTGCGTCCCAATAATCCATTCAATAAAGTGGACTTGCCGGCATTTGGGGGACCGGATATGACTATTTTGAGGCCTTCTCTCAGAAGCACGCCTTCTTCCCATGTGTTCAATATTTCTTCAAGGGTCACATTAACATTCTCAACCAGTTCCGCTATCTTACGAAAATAGTCGTCGCCAAGATCTCCTTCTTCAAAATCCAAACTGTATTCGAGATCGGCAGCAGCGGTTAGCATTTTATCGTAACACGTTCTTATGTAATCACTTAGCTTTCCTTCAAGTTGTTCTATTGCCGAAGAGGCGGCGCGTTCGGACTGAGCGTTAATAAGATCTATCACTGCCTCCGCCTGGACAAGATCTATACGCCCGTTTAGAAACGCTCTTTTTGTAAACTCGCCCGGTTCTGCCATTCGGGCGCCGTGTCGGAGTACGGCCGATAGAATGCGGCGTGCGCAGATGCTACCGCCATGGCCCTGAATTTCAACAACGTCCTCACGTGTGTAACTATGCGGCGCTTTAAATACCAGCACTACAACTTCGTCAATATCATTGCCGTCGGCGACAAAACCATGCGCCATATTGTTTCCAGCAAGCGAGGATATGCGCCGGTTACAACGAATTATCTGATCTGCTATTGCCAGACTTTCCGTGCCGGATATTCGTACTATGGCAATTCCGGCAGCGCCAGGCGCGGTAGATATACCCACAATCGTGTCCGAGTCAGCATTCATGACCTGAAACCATAATGACACAGAGCGGGCTGTAACAAGCGGAAAATGGAGGCAAGTGCAAGATTAAAGGCTAACGTTTGGGGTCAAAATCGGAAGGCCATTATACCGTAATGCAAGCTGGTGAGAATCTGCGAAATGTATTGACGCAGGTCGTATGGTAAAGTATGTGCCGAACCGGAAACGGCGAAAATCCTGAGCGAGAAAGAATACTTGATGAGCAGGTTTATGGTTGATCTCAATCCGGCACAGAGAAGAGCGGTTTGTTCGATAAAGGGTCCGCTTCTGGTACTGGCCGGAGCCGGTACGGGAAAAACCCGTGTTATTACCCATAGAATTGCTCATATGCTGGCAACCGGTATTTCGCCGAAAGCTATCCTCGCGGTTACGTTTACAAACAAGGCTGCCGGCGAGATGAAGGAACGCCTTATCAGGCTCGTGCCGGGCAAGGCATCAAGAGAACTGACCGTCGGAACTTTTCACTCTTTTTGTGTTAGATCGCTTCGTCAGTTTGCCGATCGCATAGGCATCAGCAAGAATTTTGGAATCTGTGATGCGGATGATCAACTGGTGGCTATAAAACAGGCATTGCGCGAGTTGCAAATTTCCGAAACAGAGATTCAGCCAAAGGCGTGTCTGGCTCGTGTATCACTATTGAAAAATCAGCTTGTCGCGCCGCACAAATTTATGAAATCCGAAGATGATTGGGAAAGGCTTATTGGCCGCGCGTATATGCGGTACGATCAGCGCCTTCGCGTGAGTGGTTTGCTGGATTTCGACGATTTGCTGCTA
>JAFGTH010000250.1 GCA_016934225.1 Lentisphaerota bacterium
AAATAAAGTATTGGAACCCTGACAGATTCCCAATGCCGCGATAATGCCAATTTTGAACAAACCGATTTAAATATTCAAAATACCACCAGAACACCGCGCTTGCCGCGAACAACATGACCATATCGCGAGGGCGATCAATTAACATGCAATGTCCCGTTCTCCGATATGTCCATGCATTAATAACCAGAATGTAGCCCAACCACAAAGGCGTGAAGGTAAATGCCTGAATGCCGGCAAAAAAATCAAATCGGTTCCACGCAATTACCCAGGTAATCGCCGTAATCAAAAGGCCGAAATATCCCCACAACGGGAAACGCTTGACGTTCCTGTGCTTTGCCGCCGTAATTTCGCCACGATACTTGATAACGCGCGCTATGAAAGGCGCTACGACTGCAATTATAAAACCCAGCAGTCCGACAAATATGGGCCAGGAAAATCCCGGATGTTCGACATACTGTGTTCGCGGTGGAAACTGTATATAATTAACAAGCGGTTTCTCTCCCAAAACAATGCCCAGGAGCGGTAACAAAAGCAACGCGCAAAACAATCTAACAACTATTCCAACATTTCCGGATACGGAATTTTTTCCAAAAACCTTCATGGTCTTTGCCTTTGACGCCGATAATTAATATAACGCCCGATCAAGATATCTTTAACAACCTTCAAATTATTGCCGCCATCGTTTTCTGGATATCGCCTTCAACTTGGCTTGCAATATATACTACTATGTGTAAAGTACCATTGTCATGGGAACACCTGCAACGAGAATAGAATTTCTTACGGTCAGAGGCTCCTGGCGGGAGGTAGCCGACGCTGCAAGAACCACAATTGGAATGGAAAAAGGACACAAAGAACCGTCGTCTCAGTGGAAACGCAATCTACTCCTTTCGGAACATTCGCCCATTCGCCAGCTTGTCGTGAAATGGAAATGGACTAACTTAAAGTACTGGGTCAGCGTCCATTTTGTCCGACATAAAATCGGAATTGAACATTTCGTGAGCACACAACGAACCGACAGGACCGGATTCGATCGGGATCAGGCGCTTCAATCGGCTTTGGTTTCTCATGAGTGTATCGCCGACGCACAAGCGATAATCAATATTTCACGCAAACGTCTTTGCCGTCAGGCCTCCGAAGAAACACGCACGGCATGGACTCTGTTTCTTGATGAATTGAATAAGGTTGAGCCGGAATTGCACAACGCATGTGTGCCTGAATGTGTCTACAGAGGCTTCTGCCCGGAACAGAAATCGTGCGGATACGTCCATACCAAAGCATTCAAAGAGATGTTGCAAAGCTATCGTACATCTGAACAAGACGTCTAATCAGTCACACCGCTTGCTATTCATGACCAAGTCGGCTTCGCATATTACATCAAGCCAACCGTCAAAACTTTGAGAAAAAATATCGCGCGAAACTTATCAGGTGTCCCCAAAAAATGCCTCCGCATGATACTTGCCCGCACAGTCGCATAACAAAAATTTCTAATGCAGATTTACCACTGTTGCTGAGACAGGATTATTGACACAACACAAACGAAATGATACCGATTGCCAGTTCCGATATTGTAACACAAAGGTGACATATGCGAAAAATCAACGCGGCATTCTTTGATCTCGATGATACGCTTTACAGTTGTTCCGATTCCCTGGCCGATCAAAGCCGCCGCCTGGCCGCCGAGGCAATGGTAAAACACGGCCTCGCTAAATCCTGCGATGATGCCGTTGCTATGCAAATCGAAATGGCGGATGTCTTCACAAGCCGCACCACGGTCTTCCGCAAAATTGTAAGGCGCGCCGATCGAGAACCTGAACTCGCTGACGAACTTATCGAAGCTTATAACAGCAGCAGCCTCGACAACATTAAATTACTGCCCGGTGCGCATTCTCTTTTAAAATCATGGCGCGAAAAAGGCTTGAAGTTGTTTCTGATAACAGACGGTATTCCCGAACGTCAGGCTAAAAAAATCGCCGTATTGGGACTTAGACAGTATTTCGACGATATTGTTATCACTAATCCGCATGATGAAGATTCCAAGGAAGCAGTATTTCTTCGTCTGATGCGCGAGCACAATGTCGTGCCGCGTGATGCTATAGCAATCGGCGACCGTATAGATCGTGAAATACGTGCCGCAAAACGCGTCGGTATTACTACCGTCCAGATGGTTCAGGGTGATTATAGGCATATTATTCCGATCAACGACATGGATAAACCTACCTATAAAATTGCCCACCTCGCAGATTTGGACAAAGTAATATTCGCCGCTGAACACTACATGGTCCTGCCGGAATTAAAAATCGTCGCGTTTGGCGGCGGAACAGGATTGCCCATACTTCTGGATGGTTTGCGCCCGTTCACTAAAGACCTAACCGCTATCGTAACAGTCACAGATTCCGGACGATCCACCGGAATGATAAGACAAGATTACGAGCTCCCTGCTCCTGGTGATCTTCGCAACTGTCTGATCGCGTTAAGCGAATCGAATGAACTTCTCAGACAGTTGTTTCAGTTTCGCTTTGACCGCGGCACATTTGAAGGAATGAGTTTCGGAAATCTCTTTCTCACCGCGCTCACGCAAATAACCGGATCGTTCGAAATGGCAGTCCGCGAGGCAAGTTCCCTGCTTAAAGTGGACGGACGAGTTCTACCAAGTTCTTTGGATAATGTACATCTTTTTGCCGAATTGGACGACGGACGAATCCTTGAGCAGGAACACAACGTGCGCACACTCAACAAAATTTCCAGGATAAAACGTCTCTTCGTAAAACCTGAAGACGCGCGTCCGCTACAAGCCAGCCTTTCAGCAATCGCGGAGGCCGATATGATAGTTCTCGGGCCCGGCTCGCTCCTGACCAGCGTTATCCCTAATCTTTTGATTAACGGCTTGCCTGAAGCAATTGGCGATTCCCCGGCCAAAGTACTCTATGTCATGAATGTTATGACTCAACCCGGTCAAACCGACGGATTCAATGCAATTGCGCATGTCGAATGCCTGCGCAGCTACATGCGCGGACACAATCTGGATGGAATTGTAGTCAACACCGAACATCCCGCACCGGCAATATTGAAGAAATATATGGATGACGGAGCGGAATTCGTCGAACCTTCAGATGAACTTAGGGCTCTTGGAATTCCTCTTATCGAAGCCGACATGCTCGAGCGCCCAAAGGAAAAACGCACCCTCTGGAACAAGCAGGATTTACTGCGACACGACCCCGCCAAACTGGCGGCCACATTGTATGATACCGTCCGATGGGAAGGCATCCTGCCATAATCAACAATAATGTTGCCTAAATGCATCGAAATAAAATCCGACTGCGGCGTTCCGGTTGTGTTTTCATTCTCACACAATGATCCGGTTATCCGGCTAACGCCTGCTTCAGATCGGCAATAAAAGCTGAGATTGTTTCTTCCTTGGTATCCCAAGAACACATTAAGCGAGCACCACCGACTCCTATGAAGGTATAAAAGTGCCAGCCTTTGTCGTAAAGCGATCGGATCACCGACTCCGGCATTCGGACAAAAACCGAATTTGCCTGACGCGGGAACATGATTGAAAGTTCAGGAATATTACGAATTTCCGCTTCAAGTATAGCGGCGCATTCATTGGAATGACGGCCATAACGCAGCCATGCGCCGTTTTCAAGCAGACCAAGCCACTGCGCAGCTAGAAACCGCATTTTTGCCGCAAGTTGACCAGCTTGCTTGCATCGGTATGCAAATTCATCGGCAAGAGCTCTATCGAAGAAAATAACAGCTTCACCCACAGCTAATCCGTTCTTGGATCCGCCAAAACACAAAACATCAATCCCGCAATCAACAGTTATTGCTCTTGGGGGCAAATCGAGAAAAGCAATCGCGTTGGCAAATCGAGCTCCGTCCATATGAATTTTAAGCGAATGTTTGTCAGCCATTTTGTGAAGAGATTCCAATTCATTTACGGTGTAAACTGTTCCAAGCTCTGTAGCCTGCGTCACGCTTATTGCTTTGGGTTTAGGATAGTGAATATCACTCCTCTTGGTAACCAACTTTTCCACATCCCGCGCCTGAAGTTTGCCCATCTCTCCTGATGCGTTAAGCAGCTTTGCGCCGTGAGAAAAAAACTCGGTTGCCCCACACTCATCGGTTTCAACATGGGCCGACTCCTGACATATTATGCTATGATAGGAACTGCACATTGCGGCCAGCGATAACGCATTCCCAGCCGTTCCATTGAACACAAAGAAAACGTCGCAATCGGCTTCAAAAAGTTCGCGAAACTTGTCGCAAGCCATAGCGGTCCATTTATCGTCACCATATGAAAACTCGTGATTCCGATTCACTTTCTCTAAATACGCCAAAGACTCCGGACAAATGCCGGAATAGTTGTCGCTTGCAAACTGTTGCAATTGTTTCATTGTTGTATCTCTTCGTTTTTAGTCTGTAACACAAAGTGTGCATGCATAATTCCTGCACACATATTCAGCGAAGATTGATAAAATTGGGATTCTATCTGTTCTGCTTCACTAGCGCAAGAGAAACCCAGCCGGCCAAACAAGCTTGCAGACCAACAACAAGACAACAATAACCAGCAATGCCATACCACTCCACATGGCCAGACGCTTTGCAGTCCGAAGATTGCGCAACTTGGCGTGTTTTATCTTAACGGCTCCTGACGGTATGTTGGATTTTTCTTCCAAAACTGATGAAGCGATGCCTTGTAACCCATTCTGAAATTGACTTTCGGTTTTTGATCGAAGTTGCAGATTGCGTTTTACCGGCTTCATGGAAAACTGCTGCGCCTGCGACGGAGCGGCCTGATTCTGCTGCGTATGTTGATCTGTCTGCTGTGGTTGCGTTATTGTGCCGGATCCATCATCCGCAAGAGCAGCGGCCAGTATTTCCGCTGATGATTTGGGCTTCGTTTTGGGCTCGTCTTTCAGCGCGGCAGCCAGAATAGCTGCCGCCGATTTTGGCTGCGGTTCAAGATCTTCGGCCAGCGCCGCGGCCAATACAGACGTAGCAGATCTGGGCTGCTCCTTCGGATTTTCAGCCAGCGCGGCAGCTACGGATTCGGCGGCTGACATTACAGGCTTGCGAGGAGAAGTCTGAACATCAAAGCTGATTTCGCTCTTGTTTATTGACGAAAGAAGTTGCCAGCCGAACATGCCTTCCCGCCACACATATGTTTGCGGTAAAATTGTCCCGCTACTGATTAAGCTTGCGAACTGCTCCGGCTCAAGAGGCCCAATATGAGTTTGCCCTTCGGCGTAATACCACTTCATTCACATGCTCCGCCCCAATTTGCGCGCTCCTGATAATTGACGGAAGCATATCAGGGTGGAATGGCTCAGTCAATGATACTGAATGCTGATTAACGTAATCGGCAATTATTTGTTTGTCTACGGAAGCTAAGTTTTCATTGCGGCAAAATAGTTCGGGAATATTCTCAACTTGCTGAACATACAATATATGAAAAACGATCGCATGTGAATCTAGTGTCCAAGTACCGGAAACCGTACCCTTTCCTTTCTTGACACACCCGTACCCATTTGGTACTTGTCCCATCCACTATGGGACAACAACATAAAAAGAGAATTAAGAGAGCACGCCGCATACGCCGCAAAAAACGTCAGAAAGAACGGACGAAAGCAGCGGCTGGCAATAAAAAATAGCCGAATCTTCGACTTTATGCGATGGCCGAGTGGTTAGGTCCTTGGAGCCGTCGCCGGTGGCGAGGCCACGGGTCT
>JAFGTH010000251.1 GCA_016934225.1 Lentisphaerota bacterium
ATACGGTGGATAGCGACGCTGCATTTGTGGCGGGACCCGTCATGAGAAATACCAATGCCGCTCCGGGCGTGACGCCCTTTGCCATCATCGCCACTGCAATAGGTATGGAAGCAGTGGCGCATACATACATCGGAAGCCCCAGAAGCATCATAACCAACATGGCGGCGATGCCTGTTCCCAAAACTCCCGAGAAGAAGTCGTTCGGAACAAGCGCCGATATAAAACCTGCCGCAACGGTTCCGACAAGAAGCGGTAAAGCAATGTCTCGAGGCAGAGTTATAAATCCGTGCCGGAAAATCCGTACAATAATTCCTGGTTTCTTTTCCTTGGCGCAGCAGGAGTCTTTGCATTCTTCCGGCGACTGATTCGTTTCATTGCGGTTGCCTGTTGCCTGGACAATCAATCCGCCGATGACTCCTGCCAGAAAAGCTGCCACAGGTCTGAAAACGGCAAACACGGGTCCGAGCAGGCTCAATGTTGCCATTATGCTGTCAACTCCGGTTTGCGGTGTTGAGATCAGAAAACTTGTCGTAGCAGCTTTGCTTGCTCCATGACGTCGCAACGATGCCGCTACAGGAATAACGCTGCAAGAGCAGAGGGGCAGGGGGACTCCGAAGAAAGAAGCTTTTATCACGGGACCGAGACCTTGGCCGCCAAGATGTTTTTCTATAAATTTGGTTGAGATTAGTATTGATAAAACGCCTGCAACCGCAAATCCGAAAAGAAGGTATGGCGCCATATCCGACAAAGTCATCCAGAAATCTGCTGTTATAGTTATTATCAAATTCATTTTTTACTTTCTTGTTTCTGTCATTTATATCATTGCGCGCTCTGTGTCTTTTATTTTCAATATTTTTTATGCATGAGACGTGCCAATCGGGGCTCTGAACGGCTGTTTGGAATATAAAGCATTACAGTAGAGAGCGATGCACGGATGGGTGCGGTGGGGAAACGGAGTGAATATGTCTCACAGTGTCACACAGATGTCTGATCCATGCATGAAATGCGACAACGTGGCCGGACAGGTTTCAGTTTCAGGCGTCATGATTGCCGTTATTTTTCCCTGGCGATGGCCTCTGCGATATTGAGGCCATGGTCCTTCAACCTCCGATACGAGCAGAGCATATCTGTATAGGTAAGAGTTGCCAGCGGGTTGCTTTTTGCTGTGCCGACGAGATGGAGATGTTCATCGCGTGATTCTTTCATCATGTGAGTTATCGCATCGCCTTGCGATCGGGCTTTTGAGAGCACTTCCGGATTGTTATCCGCCAGCGCATGGTTGATCATTTCCAAGTAATTATGCACATTGTCATGAAGCTCAAGGATATGACGCATCTCTTCATCCGTAAATCTAATTCCGTTTTTTATCTTCTTTAGATGCAGTTTCAGCAAAGCTGCCAGATAATCGCTGAGCGATTCGTATTCATCCGCCATTCTCATTTGCATACGCGCGCGTATGGCGACTTCCTGTGGCACGTCGCCGGACAGCAGTTTATTGAGAAATTCGGCCACTTCCATTTGCACGTTGTCCAGGATCTCTTCGCGATGAAACAATTTGCTGACTTTTTCCTGGTCGGGTTTTTCTGATGTAATGATTTCGCGCAGAAGGGTCATCATCAGCATTACATGAGATCCCATTCGCAGCACCTCGTCATGTGATTCTTGTATTGCCATTGATGCCGAGTGTAATATTCGAACGTCGAGATAAGTTAAGCGATGGGTCTCTTCTGCAGGTTTGCCGCGCACGAGATATGTGACAAGTTTTGCAAGGACAGGTACAAACGGCAGGAAGATCAGCGTGTTAACCACGTTAAATCCCGTATGGACAAGCGCTATCCCTTGCTTGATTGCTTGCTCGCCTCCCGCTTCGGGCGCAATGCCCCAAACGTTTTTGACCACCCAGCTCACGACATTGAGATAAGGATGGAAAATAGAGGTAATCCAAATGACGCCTATTATGTTGAAAACAATGTGTGAACAGGCGGCGCGTTTGGCATCTGTTGACTGTCCCAATGAAGCGAGGAAAGCCGTTATGGTTGTTCCTATGTTCTCACCCAGAACCAGCGCGGCGGCAGTTTCAAAGCCGATCATCCCGTTGATGGCCAAGCCCATTGTTATTCCGAGCGTTGCGGACGATGACTGGACAATAGTGGTCAATATACAGCCGACCATAACGCATTTCCACATTCCAATGTATGTTACGGCTTCAAATTTGGAAAACCATTCGACAAACTCAGGCATGGACCGCATCGGCTTGAAGCCGTTTGACATTATATCAAGTCCGTAGAACACCATACCGACGCCCATTAACGCCATCCCCGTATAGCGAAGACGTTGATTTTTTGAAAACAGGAAAAAGAAAGCGGAAATTCCGAGAATGGGTAAACCGTATTTTCCGATTTTTAGCACGAGAATCCATCCGGTAATGGTTGTGCCGATATTGGCGCCCATGATTACCCCTATTGCCTGCACAAGGGTCATGAACCCAGCGCTCACGAAGCCGATCACCATGACTGTTGTTACCGAACTGGATTGAACGAGGCAGGTAACGAGTGTTCCTATTCCGCAAGCGGTGATCCTATGGTTCGTGACGGCCGCGATCAATCGTCGCAGACGATTTCCGGCAATCGCCTGCATGCCTTCAGACATGTTTTTCATCCCCAGAAGGAAAATTCCAAGGCCACCGGCAATTTTAAATATCAATTCGAAAAAAATCGGATATGCATTATGGTCCACAAGTACAATTCCTCGTAACACAAATTTTTACTAAATAAACCGTCTAAAACAATACTTAAATGTAAGATAATTACGTGGAAATTATAAGTGATCCATCAATGATTGCAGTGGAGATGTAAACCGTGGTTACATTATCATTGTTGAAAATAGAACCGGCATAGTTGAATTGATTAGATATTATCCGGAGAAACAGTTGCCTGCCGCGACGACATTTCTCCGCAAAGCGCGCATTCGGGATTGTGATTAACATTGATTGAACGGCATTGCATGGATAACGCCGAATAGACAAGAAGCCGATTAGTCAAGAGATCGCCAAGTTCCAGAATGCTTTTAATGGCCTCAGTTGCCTGTATAGTTCCTATCACGCCGGGCACTGTCGAAAGAACACCCGATTGCTCATGTGTTGGCGCTGCGTCCTGTGCGGGCGGCTCTGCAAAAACGCATCTGTAACAAGTCGTTACACCGGGAATGACCGTCATGGTTTGACCATCGAAACATGATACCGTTGCGTACGAATATGGCTTCTTGGCCAGATAACATGTGTCGGCAATCAGAATTTTCGATGCGAAGTTGTCTGTAGCGTCAATGACGAAATCAAAATTCGCAATGATATTCAACGCATTGTCGGCGGTGAGCCGTTTCTGGTATGAGACAACATCAATATCAGGATTAAGAGAAACCATCGTCTCGGCTCCTGACAGAGATTTTGGTCGTCCGATATTCGATGTTGTGTGAAATATCTGACGTTGCAGATTTGTCAGGTCGACAATATCGGCATCCGCAATGCCTATCGTGCCGATGCCGGCTGCGGCCAGATATAAACCGGCCGGCGAACCAAGACCGCCGGCGCCAACAATGAGCACTCGTGACGCCAGAAGCTTTTGCTGCCCTTCCTTGCCGATTTCCGGCAGAAGAATGTGTCTCGAATATCTTTTTTCCTGCGCGTCTGTCAAATCCGCATATGTATTCATACTGGAATCATTGCATTGTTTTTCTAATTCAACCCGAATCCGGTCGTTCAGAGAATCTTCTGCAAGGCAACAAGATATCCGGAAAGGATTTATACCGAAGAAGTTTTCGCGTGTATGGTAAAACTTCTTTCAGCGCAATCAGTTGATCTTCAAGATCTGCTGTCCCATTCATTTCATTTAAATGCTTTTCTTAAGTTTAGTATGTGTGTCAAGCGCAGTAGTTATCATTGCGCGATAAATCATATGCTGTATCAGAAAGCCTGACTGTAAAAGCCAGGCTTTCTGTATGTCGCTGTCGGGAGCGAGTTAAACTAGAATTTTGCCTTCACGCCCAGAAGCAGAGAATCATTGATGGTGTTTGCTGCTACGTTCATATCCATGGCGTCAATCAGGTCGGCCGAATTGAAGTTAGAGTATTCTGCCAGGAAAATATATTTATCTGTCGGTTGATACGAAATACCGATGGTCCAGAAATCGTTTTCTACCGGCGTGGCGACATCGTCCATAATATTTTCCCATCGTCCAAAAGCTTTTACCGAATCAGAGATATTGTATTCTGCGCCGATGGTTAGCAGTGACGGGCAGATATCGGGCATGCCTTTTATGTTCTCAAAATAAGTGTATTCGCAGTTTATGTTTCCAATGTTGCCGATTGTGTAGATGAATCCGGCGTTGATACGCACTTCATCTTTCTTGTCCGTTGAGATTGTAACGCCGCCGTTTGTTGATACGCTTGAATAAGATTCCGCCGATCCGGATATGACAAGCGAAAGATTTTTAACAAGCTTGTCTATCATAAGCTTTGCAGCCGCATTGTCGCCGATGTTGTTGTCCGACTCCATTCTTGTTTCATCGGCTTCAATTGTGTTTCTATGCTGGTGCGAACTGACGGCCAACGAGCCGGTTTTGGGGATGTTCAATGTTGCGGTTACGCCCCATACTTTGTCGAGTTCAAGCATGTGTATTATCGAATCGTTAAGATAATTATCATAATCCATACTGAACGCCATTTCGTGCTTGCCGAAGCATATTGACAAAAGACTGTCACCGATGTTTTTCCACGTGAAATTTGCCTCTTCAATAATTGCTTCGGTTACCACGTTGCCGTGGCTGGATACGACGTCTGCTCCGTCAACGATCAATCTGGCGTTGAGGCCGCGGTCGAATTCGCCGTCAAAAATGAGATATAACTGATTGGATTTGAACCGGTCATTGTCGCCAGAGCCGCCGACATCGTTGCTCAATTCGTAAAATAGTTCCATATCGGCGGAAAGACGAAGCGCTGGTTCCTCGGCCCAAGTAAATACAGCGCCAAATACCAAAATTGTCATCACAATTATTTGCTTCATATAACTCTCCCGTACTTAATTCCTTGAAAAAGGTTTGCTTGTAAGAGCGACAAACAGACATTGTGCAATGTTGCGACGTTGAGAAACAAGCAAAAAGTAAAGAATGTTGCAAAACGCTGCAATTTCCTGCGGATAGATGCTCAAGTGATTGTCAAGGCGAACGGAAGTTGAATGTGTGTAGTTGATCGCGATTTGTAACAACGGTTATCAGCGAATCATTATCAGAAGCATTTTAAATCGTTCCGAGGCCTTAACGTTATGCGAAATGTTGGCGGGCATGATCACAATCTCTCCGGTTTTTGCAATGATTTCTTCCCTGCCAATCATCAGAACAGCCGTTCCGTCAAGTATCATGACTGTTGCGTCGTACGGAGAAATGTGTTCGCTCAGGCTTTGTCCCCTGTCGAACGCAAATAGCGTCAGAGAACCGGTTTTTTTCTGAAAGATTGTTTTACTGACCACCGATCCTTTGGCATATTGCACTTCATCCGCCAATGCCAGGGATCTGCCCTTGTATTCGTCCGTCATCATTGCCTCCTTCTGCCGTATTGCGTTCTTTAATAGCTGAATGGTTCAGAACAATTTTTGTCTCTTCAATCTTTTGGTTCCGTATACTCGCGGTGTTTTCCTGGGTCTTGTTTTGGTTAGTCGTGTTTACAGTCCTGTTCGGCGCAATTGTTTGTTGCATCGTTATCCGGACTTTTATTTGATCTTCCGGCGTTAATTGAAGATAGGAGAAGCATGCCTATGATTGCGCCGGTGATTATTCCTCCAATGGGGTTACACGCAAGAGGGCATTGTCCTCCCGTGCATTTGCCGGCATAGCCGATAATTCCGCCGATTACAGATCCTATTATACCGCCCAATATTATTCTGGTTATCATTGTTTTTTCTCCTTGATTGTGTCGTTTTGTAATTTTCTGTTCTTTATAGTATGCAGTATCCGTGCCAACCATGTTGTTGCGGGAGTGTTGGATCAATAGCCATTGAGAAAAACGGCGTCAGTTGAGATTTGGCAACTCGCATTGTGGTTGTTGCGTGTCTTATTGTCTCAGATCACAGGCATGATTTAGTTGGTATATGAGACATTACGGGTATGCGGCGGGATGTTGTTTACGCGGATAAAACGGACAATCGGCAGGACTTGGCTGTCGGACGCGACTAGAAAACGCGGATGTTCAAACCGTACAAAGCCGCTTTACAACGTCTTATCCCGTACGCATGCAATTCTTCATGAAATATGCGGACTGAACCGCTGTCAATATGGCCGTAATACCGAGGGGGCCAATAGCGCATATATTGTTAATGCTGCGGTCGTTACCGATCGAGCGGCATTGGGTTGCAAAGATTCTGATCGGAATCGGCTACTCTTCCGCAGTTGAAACAAATGAACCTGGGATTTGTGACGAGTTTCTTTATTTCGTCAAACTTATTGTTGCTTGCCAGCACGCAAAGATGTCCTTTGTGATCTCCAACACACTTTTTGCTATCCATTGTTACGGTATGCTCCTAATTCAATGCGGCATGTACAGCAGCGATCAGTTGGTCTTCTGTGTGCAGCCCTGTGAGTTTTTCAATCGGCACACCATTTTTGAACACTATCAAAGTTGGTATGCTTCGTATTTTGAATTGCGCTGCCGTTTCCGGTGCTGCTTCTACATTAAGTTTGGCCACGCGTACGCTTCCGTTGGTCTTTTGTCCTACGGATTGCACAATGGGTTCCTGTATTCGGCATGGACTGCACCACGGAGCCCAGAAATCAACAAGGACAACTCCGTCGCTTGTTTCTGCCTTGAAATTTATGTCATTCAATTCTGGTGTTGTATTATGCATTGTCTATTTGCTCTGTGTGCGATTCCCGCACTTTTAATAATATAACGGTTATATCCCTTTTCAGCACTACGAAATACGTGGAGTTATAAATCTTTCAGCATACTTTCTGCAATAACCGATTTTGTTTCAATATAAAACATTCCGAATTAAATCATACATTTGAACTTGGAAATCCTGGTCCTGGCGATCCAAACAAGTAAGGAGTTGGTTCTAACCGGCGTTCATCCATCTCGTGAAGAACGGGTGTGATAATGTCCCACGCTGCCGCCAGTTCGTCGTTTCCAACAAACAGGCTTTTATCGCTTCGAATAACGTCAATGAGTAGTTTTTCGTAAGCTTCTGGAATTGTCTCACGGAATGCCGATTGATACAGAAGATCCATTGTGCGTGTTTCAACAATCATTTGCGAGCCGGGAACCTTGGTTGCGATTTTCAGGAGTATGCCTTCATTTGGCTGAATACGAATAATCAGTTCGTTCGGATCCGGGCATCTGTCTGCAAAACAAAACGTGTTCTCGGGGATGGCGCGAAAACGGATTCGGACTTCGGCTAGATGCTCATTGAGAGCTTTGCCGGCAACTATTGTGAACGGCACTCCGCGCCAGCGCTTGTTGTTGATTCTGAGAGCGATGGCGGCGTATGTGGGTGTAAGTGAATCCGCAGGAACTCCGTTTTCTTCGCGATAGCCTCGGTGATATGTGTCGTTGATTAATCGTCCGACGTATTGGCCGGAAACCAAATCATTTATTCTGATTGGTTCGACAGACCGGAGCAGTAAAGTTTTTTTACGCCCGATATATTGCGCGCTCAGTTTGTCCGGCGGTTCCATTGCTATGAGCCCGAGCACTTGAAAGAGATGATTTTGTATGACGTCACGGATAATACCGTACTGGTCGAAATATCCTGCGCGGTCATCTACGCCATTTTGCTCTTTCCAGACTATGTCCACTCTTTCGATATGTTTATTGTTCCATAAACGTCTGAAAATACGATTTGCGAAACGCAAGACCAACAAATTCTGTATCAGCTCTTTACCTAGATAATGGTCAATTCTGTACACTTGTTCGTCTGTAAATACTTTACGCAATTCATGAGCGAGAAGATCGGACGAATCACGATCTTGGCCGAAAGGTTTTTCGATGACGACGCGCGTTCGCGGAGATGACTCGCCGCATATTACGAGGCCGGCATTGCCCAGCGCGCGAGCCGTAGCAATAAAAACAGACGGCGGAATGGCGAAGTAGAACATATGGTCTGCATCATGTACGCGGGAAACCTTTTTCATTGATTCATACAGGTCCAGAAAGGCGGCGTACGAGCTATAGTCGCCTGCAAGGTAATGACATACCGCCAGGAATTCCTGTATTTTTAGATCGCATGATTCGTTGGGAGTGTACCTGCATGTAAGTCTTTTGCTTATATGCGCGCGAAATTGTGATTCAGCAAAGAAGGTTCTTGCGAATCCAAAGATATGAATATCCGCAGGGAGAAAATTCTGGCAATACAATGAGAAAAGAGCCGGGTATATTTTATTGCGCGCCAGATTGCCGGATGCGCCGACAATGACTATGTTCAAAGGTCTATTGACTTTTTTTGAGGGCATCTTGTTGGTTCGTCCGGCTGAGTGTAACCGGTTGAAGCACGATATATGTAGGAAGTCCGATGACTTCATAATAATTCAATACTTCCTTCGTTTGAGGAGCGGTCATATCTTCAGCACGATACTTTATCACAGCAAAATTTTGTAATCTGGTTTCGACGGCAGGATCCGTGAAAGTTGTTCTCTCCACCTTGTGGCAATTTTTGCACCAACTTGCCCAGAAATCCAACAACACAAATTTACCTTCGGAGCGAGCTTGTTCAAGTTGGCTTGCAAACGAAGCATCATCTTTAGGGGCAGTAAATATTTTGTAACTTGTGAATGCGTAGAAACCTGCTGCGAGGAGTATGAGAACTCCGAAGAATTGTTTGACTCGCTCCATCCATCGTCCCGGTTTCGGCAGAAAAGAGAAACCGGCGCCTGCGACAGGCCACGGAAGCGCCATTCCGATCCCGAGTATAAACGGTAAGATCAAAGCTGTCGTATCGCCTTTCTGATAAAGATCCGCAGACAGGAGCAGTACCGAGATAACGACCGGCGCAACGCAAGCGCCGGCCAGAAGAGCTGCGATCCCGCCGAAAACAAATGCGGTAAGGAAACTCCCAAGTCTATGCGCGCCTGTGCCTATTCGGCCTTGCAGCCGCGTAAAATCAAGATTGAACAAACCGAACATCGAAAGCGCTAGTACGCAAAAAATCACA
>JAFGTH010000252.1 GCA_016934225.1 Lentisphaerota bacterium
ACGAGATGATATTTCTCCAATATCACAAGACTGACCTTCAAAAGCCCCAATATTATCGCAAGCGACATCAGAAAAGACAGCCATGATCGGCTTTTCTTTATAAATAATGTTAGAAACACTCCAACGATAATGATCGCAAGCGCCTGAACAGCCACCATACCCAAGGGAATCTGCAAAATATCGCCGGCAAGAATGTTGTCCACTATCGTGGCATGCACTTCCACACCTGAAAATTCTGCGGAAACCGGCGTAGCCTTTACGTCGCGCAAGCCAACTGCAGAAGTTCCAACAAAAACAATCTTGCCTTTAAATACCCCCGGCGACAATTTGCCTTCTATGACATCTGCTGCAGAATATGATGGGAAAGACGATGTAAACCCGGTTCTAATGTCTTTCTTGACCTTGCGATAATTCACAACAATGCGACCTGCCGAATCTGTCGGAATAATCTCATCTTTCAGCCGTACATGGAGTATTCCCTGTTCATCGTACCGTATATTGCCCTGCGGTACATTCTTGTATAGTCGGATAGCTTCCAGAGCAAGCGCCGGGTAGATACGCTCGCCATATCCCCAAACAAGCGGATTACTTCTGACAATGTTGTCGTCGTCCGGAAAGGCGTTAAAATAAGCTGAGACGGAAGCATCCGTAAGTTTGGGTATAGATATCGTTATCTGGTCGGCGCGAAGCAAATGGTTAGTAATATCGCCCTTGCCGATCGCAAAGTATCGCGGCGCAAACAACTGATCAACAGTCATGTCAACATCGCCCGGATTAGTCGAGTATCGCATATAACAACCTAGTATGGTTTTGCCCCGTCGAAGACTGTTCGCAAATAAAGCGTCAAAATCGCGGACTTCTTCTGGAATTCCAGACATCGTCACATTCAAATCAAAATGCCGGTTTATGCTGTTCTCAACCGCGCTGGGTGACGTTCTATCACACTCGGCAAACACTATGTCGTACGCAACAACACTCGCTCCCAATTCAAGTATTCTGTCATTGAGCTTTGCCACCAGATGTCTCGGCCATGGCCATTGGCCATACTCTTCTCTGGACAACGATTGCTCGTTTATATCAACAATTACGACAACATCGGATTGCGGCTCACGACATGTCTGACGCAGAAATGCGTCGTATGCGTTGTTGCTTATGGCCTGCACAAACCCCGGTCCGGAGATGAACAAAACCAGCGACAAAATTGTCACCACCAAGCCAATTACTATAACAGGAGAAATTTTCATCGTGTCCGGTTTACAAATTCTTTCAGCGGAAATTCGGCAATTGATTAACTGCCAAATTCGTGCAACACGCCAAACCTCTAATTTGCCGAGGAAACTTCATAATATTCAATTACATAAGGCGTGCGCTTATTAATGACATCCGAAGGCAATTCACAATGCAGCACAAGTATCAACATTCCATGCGGTGCTTTAATTTTGTTTGCGTTGCAAAAGTCGTAGTCCAAGAATCCTTTTTAACTTCAGTTCAGATTTGCTCCAAAAGCGCCGTCAACCACCGCTGTTGTTCCATGCTGAAAACGGAATTTGCCAACCGCTCCGGTTATCGGTATCGCGCCGCCTCCGGGTCCCACAAGATGTCCTTTAATTCCGTGCAATGTTATTGAGCTGCCGTCGAATGATGCGCCATTAACCAAGAGCGAATATGATCTTCGGTGCCCTGTCATTCCGTTAACAGCTCGACCATCAGGAAGAACCGTTGTCCCGATCGTACCGTCGGCTTCGAAATTTAACGAATCACCATCTGTATTGCTCATGCCGAACGCACCGCTCCAGTTCGGCACGGTTCCCATTCCGACCTGCACATTCAGGCTGGATGAACCTTCCACCAGTTTTTTTGTTCCGGCATGTTGTATAAGCGCACCGGCAGTTCCACTGCCGGACAGGTTGTACAGGTTGGCGCCGGATGCAATGGTATTAAAGTCCGGAGCCGAGATAAAAGCGCCGTCAATATCAACCAGACCCGAATCCCATATTCCCCACCGCCAATTGTTTCCGCTACCCGATGCAATTTCAACAGGCGGCACAATTGTCTCATGCGCGTCAATAGCCGCAAGAAGCATCGCACGCTGCTCCGGTGTTGTAAGGCGATCGTTCAACAGACTCAACATAAGATCAAGGTTGCCGCTCTGTATCGCCAATAAAACAATATTTGAATGTTCGAGAATCATCATTATGAGATCGTCAATCATTTGTCGCTGATCTTGTGTGGTAAGCGGATGGTCCCTTAAACTTCTAAGTAGTTCAAGATCCAGACTTTCAAGCGCCTGTGCCACAAGAACGGCGTGAGCCTGGCGCGCGAGAGCCTCCTGTTCAAGCCGATCCTCGTCGAAAAGACTTGAATTTGGATCTTCCGAATCAACGAGCTCGTCAATCAATATTTCTTCTTCGAACAACGGTTCATCGTCTACCGGCTCATCACCATCATCCGGCAAGCCTTCTTCTTCACCATTATCCTCACCCACTTCACCACCTCCATCATCTTCAGCAACGTCTTCGCCGCCATCATCATCCGCGCCATCATCTTCGCCACCAATCTCGCCGTCTTCTTCGTCTTCCGAAGGCACTTCAGGAGTTGCGTCTTCTATCAACTGGCGTGCGTCCTCCAAGCTGATTTCACGGCCTTCCATGTCTTTATCGTCGCGGATAGAGATCTTGATACCTTGTCGAAGCACACGTAATAAGTCGCCCTTCTTGACCCAATCCTTGTGTGGACCCTGCACCCACCCTTTGTGCAGGCCTTCATCGTCGGTATTGCCGCGCTGAATAAGAATTTCATGCCCGTCCGGCAGTTCGAACACATACACATCTTCCTGCTCCATTTCAACCCTGAAACCCAGTTCGCAACCACGAATGCCAATCGTTGCCAGACGTGTCTTGACCTTGAACCTTTCCGGATTTAACTCAGTAATTTTACCGGTGATCACACGGAAAACACCGCGTGAAAAGCCGAAGGAACCAGACGATCTGTCCCTGTCTTTCTGCGCATAGACGTATTCATCTATGGTCATTTGGCTGTTTGCACCCTGAGATATGATCGAATCATCGTTGAACATGATCTGAATCTTTGATTCGTCATCCGTTGAGATCCTGTCGTTCATAAAAACCGACGACTTGATTGCCAGCGCGCGATCCACTCCGATTTCGTTCCGCGCAAGGGCGCTGCCGTCCAAAGCAATCACGCGGCCCACCGCTTCGGTTTCAGCCCCATAAGCATGTATTGAGAATGTTGCAGCCACAAGAATTGCCACTATTCGCGTCATCATAGACCACCTCCATACTTAAAAATTGAAAAATGTGCTAATCGTCACTATTTCTCTGTCGTACTGATACAAACCAAAAGTCGAATCGTTTGCAGTATATTGATAGTTCGCATCAAATCCCCACCACCCCAGCATGTCCCATGCCGCGCCTACAGTAATCTGATTCTGAATATCCGAACGCTTCGTTGTTGCAAGCATCTCGCGTTCCGCATAGTCGGTTTTCATGTAGCGTAAACTTGAATAAATTTTCGATCTCCATTTCGGAATCTGGTATTCGCCCTTAATCGTCCAGATCTTTCCTGAATTCTCATAGATCCCGCTGCGAGCCGGAGTATAGAAAACCCCTATGTCAAGCGACAGCGAATGCCGCTCCTTGCCAATGTATCGTTTGATCGTTTGCGCGACAGAAACGTAACCTCCGTCACGATCGTTCAAATCCATGTAATCGCGCAGCTCCAAATTGCAAAGCGTGCTGTACTGAAGATTCCCACCGGAACCCGACATGACAATCAACCATGGCGTAATGCTGTACACATATAAAAGCGGTGCATGGCCCGTTGATATATGGGCCACTCCAACAGGAATCTGTAAATAGCTCTTCGTTCTGGTGCGTCTCATGCTTACAGCACCCTGCACCAACATGGTTTCATATTCATTGTTGGCGTCAAGCCAGTTAGAGTAAAAGACCAGATCGCCGGATGCCAACCACGCATCTTTCAAACCGAGATCGCGGACCGCCGACAGATACACTGATCCGTACTGACCGAACGATCCAATCGGCTTGGACGATTCATCTATCGCCATACTGTCTATGATGTCGCTACCATAAAACAATGGTGAAATTGCCACCACATCAGCATATGGCCCGGCATTTATGTTATCGTTGTAGAAATAGCCACTATTAATCTTCGAGGATAACTCCCATTTTGTTTTGCCCTTATCTAAATTTCGTAAATATTCCTGTATCCGATATTCTACATTCGCCGGTGGCTTATGCGACAAAACTTTAAGTAACTCCGCTCGCGCGGCATCATGCTCACCGGTTTGTATATAAACCATCGCAAGTTCCAAACGCGCCCTGTCGTTGGTCGGATCAATCTGTATCACGCGCTGTAACGCCATGCGCGCGCGAGGAAAATCCGAGCGCGCAACACACGCCATACCATACGCAAAATTGACGTCAGCGTTTCCTGGATCATTCCTTAACAGCTCGCTGAAAATTTCGTAAGCGCGCGCCACATCGCCGCTGGCCATTGCTTTCTTGCCGTCACTGAGTCTTGACACCAATATATTGTCTGTATAAGCGCTGTCTGTCCGCCTTACAAGCAGTTGCGCAACTTTTGATGACTTCTCTTGCACAGCCACCTGAAGCGCTGTCTGCCCGTCATTGGTTCTGGCTGCGGTATTTGCACCACGACGAATCAGAACGGCAGCCGCTTCGCTGCTGTTCATGAAAGCCGCCCAATGAAGCGGCGTGTACCCTTTATCCGTTTTTGCGTTGATATCAGCGCCCGCCGAGAGCAGAAGTTCAACTATTTGGGTATGATTGACGCCAGCAGCCACATGCAATGGAGTTACGTCATTATCAATAGTACTGTGGACAAGTTGCCGGTTTGCGATTAACAGGTCGCGCACCTGCTGCACATCCCCCGCCTCGACAGCATCATGGATGAGCCCGGCCTCGGAAAAAACCGGAAACAAGATCAACCCAGCCAGAAAAATACACACCTTGAATCTGATACAGGTTTTGATGCGTTACTCCCCTTCAAAATGGCATATTTCTACTATATGGTATCGTAATATGATGGCTTTTGTCAAGATACCAACGTTTCCATGATTGAAAGGCCAAGTTGACATTCAGTCTCAATCTTTGCTATTATATTAATGTTTATTACGGATGCTGTGTACACTGGGAATGCGCTGTAATCCATCAAGATCATGTTTGCTCAATGTTCGTGTAGCAGAGAGGAATAGCGTAATATGACGAAATTTTCTTCTCTCTCGTGCCTGACACAATATGTTTCGTCATCTTTTGCCAACTTTAATATTCCGATCCGGCCATTTCACAGAAAACAATACCGACGAGTCATATCACACTTACCAGTATTTATAACTTCTGTCTTGGCATTACTATGCCTTCTCAATCTATCCAAAGATGTTCATGCACAAATTGTAGTTACAAACCTCAACCCCATCAACATTACGGCCACATCCGCAACGCTGCGCGGCGAGTTGCTGTCCGGGGGTGGAACCAACGTAGCCGACGCAACAATCTACTGGGGCGAGGTTGACGGCGGCACCGTTCCGGGGGCATGGGCCAACGATGAATACGTCGGCAACGTGACACTTGGTGTTTTCATTACCAATGTCACCGGGCTCACCCAGGGCATTACCAACTACTATCGTTGTTTTGCGTCCAACGCCTACGGCACGGCTTGGGCGTCGGATTCGATCAGTTTTTTGCCGATGAATCCGATATTCA
>JAFGTH010000253.1 GCA_016934225.1 Lentisphaerota bacterium
CGGCCTTCTTTGCCTATTTGCTTGATTGTGTAATAAAGGCCGGTATTGCAGAGGGATTGGACAAGGATAATGCGCATTTAATGGCAGAGCAAACCATGTTGGGTACTGCCAGTCTTCTTATGCATGAGAACATGAATCCTGCGCAGTTGATCAAAGTTGTGTCTTCTGCCAAAGGCACTACGTCTGCAGGTTTGGAGGTTCTCGAAGGTTCTGCTATTGACCGTATTTTGGCAGATACCATACGCGCTGCTGCGCGACGCAGTAAAGAACTGAGCAAGTCAACATAAAGCGTGGGTTACGCTACTGTTTGCGCGCCGCAGCTTCTTTAATCAGATTCAATGCGATTACTTCTCTCTGAATCTGATTGGTGCCCTCGTAGATTTGGGTAATCTTGGCATCACGCATCATTTTTTCTACCGGATACTCTTTCATGTATCCGTATCCTCCAAAGATCTGAACGGCGTCCGTTGTGACGCTCATGGCTACGTCGGATGCAAACACTTTGGCCATTGCGGCAATTTTACTGAAATTTTTGGCCCCGGAATCAATTTGTCGCGCAGCCTGATAAACAAGACCGCGCGCCGCTTCGATCTTGGTTGCCATATCGGCCAGCATAAATTGGATTCCTTGAAATCCGGATATTGATTTGTCGAACTGTTTTCGTTCGCGCGCATATTGAACAGCGGCTTCAAGGGCGCCGGTAGCGATGCCCAGCGCCTGTGCAGCTACGCCGGGTCGTGAATTATCGAGCGTTTTCATTGCAACTATGAAGCCCATTCCTTCTTTCGCAATTAAGTTCTCCTTCGGAACACGACAGTCTTGGAAGATGAGCTCGCGAGTGGTGGATGCTCGAATGCCCATTTTGTTCTCTTTTTTTCCGAATTCGAACCCAGGCATTCCTTTTTCCAGCACAAACGCGCTTGCTCCACGCGCGCCTTTTGCTTTGTTAGTCATTGCAATGACAGTGTAAACCTCCGCTTCACCGCCGTTGGTAATCCATTGCTTGGTTCCGTTCAATACGTATTCGTTGCCATCGAGAACGGCTGTGGTCTTGATGCCTCCCGCATCACTGCCGGCGCTTGCTTCGGTAAGTCCAAATGCGGCAAGAGCTTGACCTTTAGCGAGTCGCGGCAGGTATTTTTTCTTTTGATCTTCGGATCCGAACAGAATGATAGGGAACGCTCCAAGGCTGGTGGCAAAAAGACATAACGCAATGCCTGCGCAGTATTTTGAAAGTTCTTCAACGGCAATAACCGTATCCATACAACTTCCGCCCATACCGCCATACTCTACCGGGATGAACACGCTTGTTAGATCTGCGTCGGCGAAAACCTTCATTATTTCCCAAGGGAATTCTCCGGTTTCGTCGTGATGTTCGCGTACCGGCTTGATTTTTTCTTCGCCGATCTGCCTGCATAGATCACGGATCATTATTTGTTCTTCAGTTAAGCCATAATCCATAACTTATTCTCCAAACGCTTAGTCAAATAACCATTTGAATTGAATAAAACATAATCCAAATCCGACAAGTTGACGCGAATAATATCGGGCGTTGGCATATCGAGCAAGCAAAAATGACAGTGGCTAAAATGGCTCAAAATAAATGTTGTCAAAGGAATGGTTTGTTTTGCGCACGCTGTGATTGTGTTCGGAGCGTTTGAAGTCGAAATTGACATTGCCGGCCCGATTCCGCCAGGTATCAAAGAATTCGCTTTTTGGCTTGTGTCCGGTAGCTATGTTTGCCAAATTTCAGCCAATAATGAATCAGATCCACAATAGCGTGGTTACATAAGAAAGGGGACGCTCTGTAATGAAGGGACCTAAGGTTGTATTGATTGGTGCAGGCAGCGCATTCTTTGGTCGGCAGACGATCTGGAGCATGGTCTCGAAACCGGCGCTTTGCAACGGTACACTGGCGCTGGTTGATCCGGACACGAAAAAGCTCGGCTGGCTTCAGAAGATCGCGCGCCGTTCAATTGAGGCGCGGAAGATACCGTTGAAGCTGGAAGTCTCGACCGACCGAAAGAAGGTTCTGAAAGGAGCCGATTTTGTGACGTTGGCGTTCGCGAATGCCGGTGTGGAATTGCGTGGGGTTGACGCGCGCATCAGCACCCGTCACGGGATGATCATGTGTTCGGCCGACACGATCGGGCCAGGGGGTATCATGCGCACACTGCGCGAGGTGCCGCACCAGAACAAGATACTGAAGGATGTCGAAAAACTCTGCCCGAATGCGTGGGTGATCAACTGGGTGAATCCGACCTCGGCCATGGGCATTGCCATGATGCGGCATTTTCCTCGTCTCAAGTCCATGGCCATCTGCGACGGTCCGCACAACCCGCGTTTCGACAACGACCTCATTGTGCGTGCAGGCCTGGCCAAATCGGCGGAAGAAATTTCCGATGCGTTGCGCAGCCGCATACGAATACGGTCCAGTGGCGTGAATCACTTCAACTGGCTTGTCGAGATGACTTACAACGGGAGGGACGTCACGGAACGAATCAAGCAAAAGTTGCGCGACGAGAGCCAATCCATGCATGTCGCCAAGTCGGAGAAGGGGAAAATTGAACTTACGAACATGGTCGCCACGCAACTGGCTGACTCGGTAGGGTATATTCCCATGTGCGTTTGGCACACCCAGGAGTATCTGCCATATTTCCAGGGCCATGACGTAAGCAAGACCGTCGCGCTGACCATTCGCCAATGGAGTGTCAAGACGCGGCGTCAGTGGATGAACGAGTGTTGGACGGACATGCGCAATATCGCTTCGGGCAAACGCCCCATTAACGACTTCCTTGACAAGACCAGCGCCGACCACGCCAGTGACATCATTGAAGCCATGTGGGCTGGACTGCCGAAACGCTTCTATATTAATGTGGCCAACAGAAGCGCCGTGTCGAACATGACCGACGACGCCTTTCTTGAGTTGCTTTGCGACGTGAACATGAACGATGTGAAACCGCTGCCGTTCGGTAGCATGCCGCGGCCCCTGACAGGATACATGCAGCGTGTTCTGGACGAGCATGAACTCGCGGTTGAGGCCGCCGTCACCTATAATCGCAAGACGCTACGTCAGGCCTTTCTCGCCAGCATGGTGGCGGTAAGCATTCCAGACGTGGATGCCTGCATTGCTGAGATGCTTGCGGCCGAGAAGAAGTACCTGCCGGCCGCGTGGTATCGGTAAGGCGTTACCTCATCGTGAGGTATGGCTTCGTCTGTAGATAAATTCAGTTCTACCGGATGAACCGTAGTGGTACACGCCCTGGTTGGACTATTTTGTGTCCTTGCCGTGGAGATACTTGATGACCTTGACGTTTTCCATGGTGATCAATCCACCGGATTGAGCCGATTCGAAGAGATCATGCAGTACGGGAAGAAACCGGTTAATCTTTTCCTCTTCGTCTGCAATCTCCACGATGATGGGCAGGTCTGTCGAAAGATCAAGAATCCTTGTGGTTCGGATTCGGCTTGTACGACCGAATCCAGTGATGCCTCTCCAGACGGTGGCTCCCGCCAACCCAAGCTTTCTGGCTTCTTTAACAATGGCGTCGTACAGCGCGGTATGTTCCACCTTGTCGGCTTCACCCAGGAATATCCGCAATAATTTCGCCTCTGTCCTCAACTCCATAATACACCTCCGATTTTGACGATTGTCCGCACTGCCATGACTCCGGCGATGAACGCGGTCATGGAGAGAAGAAAAGTTCCAACGGTGTAAAGTGTCGCGTGAAGATACTCACTTGCGCGAATCATCTCCGCGGCCTCGTAGATCATGGATGACATCGTTGTAAAACCGCCACAGAATCCGGTAGCCAGTAACAGACGAATTTCGGGAGACACGGTTGCTCCGCGAGCAGACAATCCGGTGATAATTCCAATGGCGAGAGAGCCGATTACGTTGGCTGCTAATGTGCCGATGGGCCATTCGATTGCGAAACGTTGTGATGTGATACTCAACCCGTATCTGGCAACCGAGCCGGCGAATCCGCCAAGTCCCACCAGAAGCGATATACCCCATGGATTAGTCATTTTTTTCTTAGTTCAATAATTAAGCATCAATTCTCAAATGAGTATACTATATTCTTGATGATAAATCAATCACGAGAAATTTGGGAAATGCTTTACAGGTCAATAATGTCTCGTCTTGCATTTTTAGAGCAACGACTGCTGCATGGGCGCGGCTTAGCATGCAATCCTTCATGAAATATGCGGCTTAAGCTTGTTCCGTGCAAGCAAGGGTGGGGAAGTTTGTTTACGATTCGTAGGGCACTGGTTCACAGAGGGCACGCAGGTTTTCAACAGGTGTTCTTGCCGGGATTTCGCAACCTGCGTTGACGATGTATGGGTTCCCGACTTCCGCATATACATCTGCTATAGCCTTTCTAATTTCGTCGGGAGTTCCGTCCATCACGACGGAGACAGGATCCATGTTCCCTGAGATAGCTACTTCTCTCCCGACAGCTTCGCGCACGGCCGCCATGCTGACCATGTGATCCACGTCAATAATATCAACGCCAAGATCTGATATGCCCGGCAGTAGGTGGGTGATGTTTCCACAAATATGAAGCTTGGCGAGCGCCCCCATATTATGGATTGCTTTAACGATACGTTTTTCTCTTGGCTGGATTAATCTCTCGTATGTTCGCGGATCAATCTGGCTGGCAATGGCGTCGCCCATACCGACAGTATCTACTCCTGCCTCTATTTGAGCGCGTGCAAACGCGATCCCGACGTCCACGCACAAGTCCATCAGCTCGCCTGCGAAGACATCATCATCCAGCAAGTCAATCAGAAATGTTATAACGCCCCGCAGATCAGCCGCCTCGGCTGCCGGCCCCTCGATCCATCCAAGGATCGAGTATTCTCCCTGAAAATCTCGGCGATAAGCGTCAACGGCATTGATTCTGTCACGCATGCGGTCTGATCTGGTCGGGTCTGGCTTAGAGATCACTGAAAGGTCTTTCGTTTCTGCAAGGGGATGCGAACTACGAGGGGGGCCGTCCTTAACATATTCAATTGTCGAGCCGAATCCCTGTGTTTCCCTGTATGGATCGGAAATACAACTTAACTGATCGAACCCGAATTCCTTCGCGCATTCTACGTTCGATTTTGTGAGAATACGGTAGTCCGATGCAAATGCAGCGTAGTCCGAACCGATGTACTCAGCTGCATACTGCATAAGAATAGGTGTCCGTGGCAAGTAATCCACTTGCTCACCCTTCATGATTCTAGTGTATCGTTCATATCCATTCATTTTGCACTACGCCAATTGCAAAAAGCTGAGCATGGAATTCTGAATCATTGGCAATGAATTCAGTGATGGCTGCAAGATCATCCGATGCTTGCTGAGTCCATCTTAGCTCAGACATTTTGCCATTCTTTCCTTAACTTGAGTATGCGAAAGAGTTTGTCCGGAGTCGGCTTGTTATATTCCTTTCTCGGTTTAGGAAAGAAAAAACAGCCGTTTCATGGCATTTTCGATGGATGCATCCTTCTGGC
>JAFGTH010000254.1 GCA_016934225.1 Lentisphaerota bacterium
AATAAAGACGGCAAGATGGAGATTACCGCATTTCTCGGTATTTCCGACACGTTTGCCGTTCGTTGGAAACCAGCGGTAAAGAAGCTTTCCGGAGATCTCGTTGTGGCATGCGACGTAAATACCATTGCTACGGCCGGTGTCGGAGCGCTCAAGGTGGATAATGTCTTCACTTATAGGGTGGTGCAGGGCGGTCTAAAGGAAGTCAAACTGGAATTACCGAAGGATCTGAACGTTACTCAAGTGCGCGGATTAGACATTCAAGACTGGACGATAGATCAACAGAAGAACGAGCAACGCAACCTGGTTGTGACGCTCAGTCGTTCGCAGGACAAGGATTACATGCTTGGAGTGGAAAGCGAAATGGTGCTGCCGCAGTTTCCATGCAAACTGGAGTTGCCGGTGATTGCGCCTTTGGGAACTATTCGCAGCAGCGGATTCCTGATGCTCGGAACTGATAGTGCGATTAAGTTGTTTATTGACAAAGCTCTTGGGCTGACGCAGATAAATCAAACTGCGTTTCCAATGGTAAAGTTTCCCGTTGTCGGTGTGAGTGAAAGGCAGAAGCCTTCGGGGAGTCTGTTTGCTTACCAGTACGCCAACATGCCGTATGTTCTGAATCTGTCGGCAGACGACATTGTTCCTGAGTATAGCAGCGACGAGCGTCTGGAGTTGTCTGTTGAAGACAACAATCTGGTTTTGAATGCGTCGGTTGAGCTTGATATTCGGGATGCTCCTGCGCGCGAGATAGACATACGCACCGATACCGGTTGGACCGTGGCCAACGTGTTTGGCGCGGTGCTGTCCGATTACGATGTTCGCGACGAGTTTCCAGGAAAAGGCAAGGGAGCTGGGAAGAGAACAATACGCGCCCATTTTCGCGATGCGACAGAGGGTAAAGTGTTAATTAATGTGCGCCTTGAACAGTCCATGACTGAGAAGCAGTGTTTGTTTGTTGTGCCGGAGTTCACTGTGGCAGGGGCGAAATCAGAGCGTGGATACATTATTCTGGCGGCTGAACAGGGGATGCGCTTGGAGGGCACGGAAAAGGCTGGGTTACGTGAAGTGCAGACCGGATCCGTCGAAAGCAGGATACCCGGTGCGCAACTGGCGTATCGGTATAAGGAACAAGGGTGGGCTCTATCCTTCAAGTTAGTCAGGACGCTACCCACGGTATATGCTGAGGTTTTCCATTTGGTATCAATCGGTGAAGGCGTTCTTTACTGTAGTGGTGTGATCACATACAGGATTGAAGGCGCGCCTATCCGATCGTTCCGAATTCATTTGCCCAAGGCGTTTCAGAATGTCGAATTTATCGGTCATGATGTTCGCGGGTGGGAACAGAGCGGCGAAATTTGGACTGTATCTTTACAGGAAAAAGTCATTGGTGATTACACCCTTGGAGTTACTTATGACAAGCCGTTTGTTTTTGAGGATGCAGAAATATTGGCGGGCGAGCTAACTGCCAAGGATGTGGCAAGCGAGTCCGGGTACATTGTATTGGCGAGCTCGGCCAGTCTTAAGCTTTTAACACTTGAAGCCGATGAATCCATCTACGCGTTTAAAGATGAAGAGATCTCGCGGGAAGTGCCCAAAGCGTATGCACTGTTTGTGAATGATCCCATTTTAAAAGCCTATAAGTATTCCAAAACACCACATACAGCGAAAGTGAAGGTAACGCAATATTGTACAGAGCCGCTTTTGAATCAGATTGCGGACCACACTTATCTATCAACCGAAATCAGCAAGGATGGCGAGGCAATAACCACTGTTACCTATGCTGTAAAGAATTTGTTCCGACAGTATTTGGAAATTGTTCTGCCGGAGGATGCCCGATTGTGGTCCACAAAATGTAGCGGCAACAAGGAGAATCTGGTGTCTTTATCGGATGGTAAGAAGACGTTGATACCTATAAATCGTTTGCAGAATCCGAATATGCCGGTTACGGTTGAAGTACAGTACGCGCAGCGTCTTAAATCATTGGGCAGGTTGGGACGGCAACTGAAATTTATAGCGCCGTTGTCTGACAATATGCACAGTACGTTTACTGAGTGGCGGTTTGCTGTTCCACGGGAATTCGCAATTTCCGATATTGACGGAAACATGACTCTCTCCTCTATTCCGTGGACGCGAGGGCTGACGAACACTATTTACCGGATAGGCAGTATTTGTGTCACGGTGCTGGCCCGGTACGGTGGGCTTGTTGCGTTTTTCTTGGTAATTGTGATTGGGGCGGCGACACTTGCCAGAGGGTTGGGATCCGGTCGTGGTGCATGGTGGTGTGTGGGCATATGTGTTTTGACTCTGATTGTGGCGGTGGCAGCCGGAATTGTAGTGCAGTCGCTATGTGCTGTATCCGGTTTGCATCGCATTACTCGCGCCATTGAGTCAAATCATGCGATTGTTCGCAACGTGATTTCCGTAACGCGCACTGTCAGTATAGGCGGGACTGAGCCGGCCATGGTTGTGCTGGACATAGCGCCGCGCTGGCTCGGCAACGGGTCTTTATCGTTGGCAATACTCGCAAGCGTGTTTGGCCTTTGGATTTTGCGGCGCAGCTGCCGGAATGGAGTCGATAGCGGCATTAGAATGGCGCTGGGAATGGCTCTCATCACTGTCGGTGTTGCTGAAATACCTGTCGGCAAGATTGTTCTTGTCATTGCATTTACGGTCGCTCTGCCGATTCTCGTTGTGTTGTGGGTAATCAAACGGGCATACGTTTCCGGACGCGAAATATGGCAACCTGTAACCGTTGACACGGCAGAGCCGCCGCCGTTTGAATGGGACGCAGAAGTTCCGGCGCAATCTTTGAACGGCACGGAATCACAGGACGGACGGACAACCTTGCCGCTGTTACTGTTGCTGGCTGCCATGAGCGGCGTTTGTGTGGCTGTATTTGGCGCCTCGGAGAAACATGTTGCGAATGTGAATATCCCGACAATGAAATCGGTAATCATTGAAGCCGTGGCGCCGGCCATGGATTCGGATCGGGATCAGGAAAAAAGCGCACGCGTATCAGCGCGGTATGAATTTGAAGTAAATGCGCCATGCTCGTTTCCGATCCTGAACGCTCCGGCGGTACTCACTGAGCACGATATGGGTTCCCGACATTTGACTATTCAGACTTCGGACAGAGGCTATCTTCTGACAGTGGAGAAGAAGGGAACGTATGAAGTCACTTTGGGATACTCAGTTCATGTTGTGGAGGATTCGGGTGCGTGGTTTATGGGTGTTGAAATTCCTGCGAACCTTCGGAACAAGCTCACGTTACAAATACCCGGCAAGGATCTGGATGTTGAGTCGCCTGATGCCGTGTTCATGGACGTTGCAGAGGATAAAGATTCCAGTACTGTGACGGCAATCTATGGTTTGTCGAGTCGAGCGCATATTTCCTGGAGGGCGCGAGCGAGAAAGACCAAACTTGAGAAAACCGTATGTTTCTGTGAAGTAAACACAATTGCAGTTTTTGAACCGGGCGTAGTGGATCTGACGAACCTGATTCGATTCCAGATAGCGCAGGGCGAGATCAAAGCTGTAAGCATGGCGGTTCCGCGAGGGATGAGTGTTACCGCCTTGGATTCGCCCGGATTGAGCACATGGCGCTTTGATCCTGAAACTCGAATGCTTGAGGCCGTGCTTGAAAAACCGGCAAGCGGCGATTTTACCATGCGCGTGGCAGGTCAAATAGCATGTGAAGGACTTCCTTACGATACGGTTATCGGCGCGCTTGAAGTCAAGGATGCTTCACGGCAACGCGGGTCTATTGCATTTGCCGTGCCTGGTATGGTGCAGATTCAGGTCGGCAAAACGGACGGTCTGAGCGCAATGAATATCAAGGATGTCTCGCTTGATGCGATTACTTTGTCGCGTGAAAGCTCTAGAATTCGCGGAATTCCGTCAATCAAGAGAGCTTTCAGATATCACAATCTTCCCATATCGGCAAGTGTGCATGCCGAGCGGGTGTTGCCGGAAATTCGTATGGTCGAGACGTCCGGGTTATCAATATCCGACGAGCGCATAGTTCTGGCTACAAAGCTGGAGGCTATGGTGAGCAAGGCCGGGATATTTTCATTAAGGCTAGACGTTCCTGAGGGTTTTGACGTTGAAACTTTGACTGGATCAGACGTGAGTCATTGGGATGAACCGGACGGCGTTAGTAAGGGGACGAAGGGGGTGGTGGTACATTTTAAACGGCAGGTGATCGGTCAGAGCGTTTTGAATCTTGTAATAGCGCGAATGGAAAAAGGCATTGAACAAATTATCGTGGTTCCGCGCGTTACTGCGGAGAACGTTTTCAAACACACCGGCAAACTTGTAGTATCTGGTGAGCGCGGTGTTCGAATGACGACTGTGGATCGTCAAGGCGTCAGCGAAACCAATCCGCGTGATGAAGGAATTCGTTCGGCCGGAGCGCTTGCATTTCGTTTGTTAAGGCCGGATTGGGAAATCAAGCTCAAGGCGGAAGTTGTAGAGCCTACTATCAGGGCTGAGGTTTTGCATAGGGTGGATATTTCTGAAAGCGTAATGCACGGCACGGCTTATGTGCGTTACAGGATTGAAAACGCCGGATGCAAGACGTTCAGATTGAAAGCGCCTGTGCCGGAGACGCGGTTAAATGTCACAGGCGACGACATTGCCAAGGTTTCTTTGGCGGACAAGGCGCTTGGAATATGGGAAGTGGAGTTGCACAGCAAAAGGGAGGACGTATATTCGTTACAGGCGAGTTATCAAACGTATATTGGAAAGGAAAAAACCGCCAAAGTATTGCCTCTTTCAACGGCGAATGTGGACAGTCAGAAAGGTTATCTCGTAATCATGGCGGGCGGGAGAGTGCAGGTCAGGTCGGTCGGTGCGCAAGTTGGTCTCAAGAGCGAGGATGCTCGGTCGGTGCCCGCATATTTTGGGGTAGATGATTTGGCCGATGCCATACAATGTTATCGGACAATCAGCGGCGATTATGATTTGGAGCTTTCCGTAGTTCGGCCGGATCCGGCGGAAGTGCTGCCGGCGAAAGTAAATGATGTTCGTATGGTATCTGTCATGTCCGAAAATGGTCATGTGTTGACCCGTGTGGTGATGGACATTACGGTTGGCACTCTGCCTGTTCTTGAGATGACTTTACCGGGAGACGAAAATTTGCTGTGGTCGGCGTTTGTCAAAGGAAAGGCGGCAACCGTGCGGAAAGAAGACAACAAATATGGAATTCAGTTGGACGAACCGGTTCTGGGCGAGACAACTACTGTCGAATTTGTCTATGCCATGCCGCTGAAGAAAGGCTGGTTTTCGAGACAAACGTACATGGGCCCCCAATTTGGTTTGCCCTTGCAGAATATTGAATGGATATTCTACGTGGTTCCAGGCCGTCACTATCATGGTTTCAGCGGCACGATGAATTATGAGAAAGGTGTGACGCTGATAAAGGCATTCGACAGGGAACATTACGCGTTCAATAATTTACGCCAAATTGACGAAGACACGGAAAAGGCGAAGACGATTCTGGCACAAGGCGAACAGTTGGCTCGTGAAGGGAAGCAATACAGCGCCAAGAAGGCGTTGGAATCGGCGATAAACTATTCAAGAAATGATGCGGCATTTAATGAGGACGCTCGTATTCAATACAAAAATCTTGCCGAACAACAGGCGGTAGTCGGCCTTGCGCAACGTCGCGACAAGATGCGATATGACCGCAACATTCAGGATCAGGGGCAGGCGAAGAGGTTGCAGGAATTCAAAGGAGGCAATTTCACGGCAGAATACGCTGCGGATGTGCAGAAGTCGCTGTCAACAGGCGACAATGAGAGCATGCGTCGTTTGGCGGGCAAAATACTTGACCAGCAAGAAGCGGCGCAGCGAGTCGCGCAGGCAATAGCCATTACCATGCCTCTGCACGGCCGGGAACTTCGTTTCGCAAGAAGTCTTCAGATAGAACCGGCTTCCGACATGATCGTCAGTTTTAAGGTCAGCAGTGGAACGGGATGGCGATGGATGTTGATGGTTGTTACAGCTCTCGCCTTGGCCGGATTGTATTGGTGGTTAATCAAAAGAGTGGGTCAGAGCAGGAAAAATGCTGCTGCGTAGATCACATATGAACCGGCGATTGTCAGGTGGATCAGAATGTTTATTTTGAATGAGGATCGTACGCTTTATCCTGATCGTATCGAGCTATCCTTTTCAGTCATGATGTTTTGGTTCATGGGCCGGTTGCTTGACACCCAATCCACTGCAGAACGCAGAAGGGCCGGTCGAGTATTAATGCCGAGTTTAATTTTAATACGCAGCTGATGTGTGGAAACGGTTTTCTCGCTTAGGCACAATTGTTTAGCGATTTGTCTTGTGCTATAGCCTTGACCCATAAGAGTAAAGACCTGTCGTTCGCGGTTACTCAGAATATCGACAATGGAACCAAATGTGTTGTTATGAGGGTGGGACAAGGTTCTTAGGACGTTATTCTTGATTGCTTCGCTAAAGCAAATAGTTCCCTTCGTTACGTCTCTAATGACTTGTACAAGTTTATTAGCGCGTTCATTTTTTGCAACATAGCCGCATGCCCCGCTGTAAAGCGCCTTTCGTCCGCATAATGACTCAGGGTAAATTGATAGAATTACCACGCGCACTTCAGGACAATGTTTGCGAATAGTTCTTGTAAGAGACAACCCGTCATGGCGAGGCAATTCGATGTCCATGAGAATCACATCGGGCTGGAGATCTTTCGTTGTCTTGAGAACCAATGCGCCATCAGTCAATTCGCCGCAGACCACAATATCTGTCGTTGCCTGAAGCGTGTATACTGCGCCTATTCGGGTCAATGGATGATCATCAACAATAAGAACCCTGATTGGCTCTTTAGAGGACTTCCGTGTCATGGCAATTATTCTCCACAATTTACGGATTAATTAACAGAACTGTAGTAAATATGAAGCTGAAACTTGCCGGAATCAAAACAAAAACAACATTTATTTATAGGTGAAATGATTACATCATATGTAAGATAATTTCTTAGAAGGCAATGTGGTTAGCCGTAAGTCTTATGGAATTTTGTGTTCTGATCTTTGGGTTCGTTTGCCTTGTCGTTTTGATGTTTGGCGTTAGACGGTTCGATTTTTTCCTTTTTGGGAGGGGTTGGAACAGGTGTTGTGTTGGCGACCTCGACGTAATTGATTTGTAACGAAGACAGGAGTTCGCCCAGCATTTTTTCCTCATCTTTGTCTAAGTTGCCTTTTGTTTTCTTTTTGATGACTTCGAGAAGATCAATGGTGGCTCTGGCGCCTTCAAGACTTACCTCGGTTTTACCGGTTGCCGGATTGACCAATTTTCCTAACTGTTGCATTGCTGTCGAGGCCAGCATCATTATCAGGCTTGTGAGCAGGGCTTTATCTTTGTCTAATTGCGAATTGTTGTCGGTCATATTTTACTCCTCGGTTACCGTATTGTTGGTGTTAGGCAGCACAATAGACACTGCCACTCGATCTCTCGAGAGTATTGTCCGTGTTGCTTCCAAGACTTCTTTTCGTGTTATTGTTTCAAATCGCTTGCGAGTAGTGAACATATGTGAATAGCCGAGTCCATGGAGTTCGTCAAGTGCGCATCTGGTAGCAACAGCCATATTATTTTGCAGGGACATCTCATAACCTGCGATGATTTGGTTTCGCGCTCGCTCGAATTCTGTTAAGCTGAGTCCGTCGGACGATATGCGATCAATTTCTTTCAATATAATGGCCTCCACTTCCGGAACGACATCTTCGCGGGTTCCGGCGTACAAGACGAAATTGCCCGGTTGAAGATCGGCTTGTTGGTATGCGCCGATATAATAGACCATGCCTCGTTTTTCTCTGATCTCCATAGCCAGAGTTGACGACAAGCCGCTGAGCGTGGTTTGCAGCACGGATAGCGCATCAACACGACGGTCTTTCATGTCAACGCCTGGTGCGCCTATCAGAACAATAGACTGTTCCCTTGGCTCTTTTACTTGCGACCTGGTTGGTAGTGAAGGGATCTTTATGGTGTGGGTTTTGGCGTTGCTGGATGGTTGTGTTGGAATCCTGCGCAGGTATTTCTGGCAGAGTGTTTCGGCCTGTGCCTGAGTTATGTCGCCGAAAACTGATATTGTGATATTGCCGGCGGTAACGTGTTTCTTCCAATGTTCCACAAGGTTATTTCGCGAAATGGCTTTGACGGTTTCTTCGGTTCCAAGAGGACTCCATCTGTATGGGTGGTCAGGGAAAAGCGCTTTTGCCAATTCCATCTGTGCCACATGCATAGGGCGGTCTCGCTGTCGGCTAATGGCTGCTATTTGTATGATTTTTTCTTTCTCAATTTCTTTTTCCGGAAAAGTCGGATTGATCAATGAATCGGCAAGTATTTCCAGCACGAGTTTGATATCCGAAGACAGGCATTTTGCGCGAAGCCCAAAATCGTTTCTACTGGAAAAAGCGGACATCTCTGCGCCAATTGTCTCAAGTTTCTCGGCGATCTGATCGCTTGTTTGTTGTCGTGTTCCGCGTGACAGAAGGTTGGCCATTAACCTGGTGATGCCGTTATTGGATGCATCTTCAGATAATAATCCGCCTTGGCAAGCAATCACCATGTATACAAACGGCAGTCTTACATCTTGGCGAGTCAGGAGGGGAATGCCTGTGGGTAATACTGTTTTCTGAACACAGGAGGCGGGAATCTGTTCGAAATCCGGATGTTCTTTCTTCATGTCGGATGGCGCGAGAATAACCAATGTGCTGTTATCGGGGTGTAGATATTTTTGGATTGTTTCCCGCAAGTGTTTTGCCGTCACAGCGTTCACCTGTTCCAGGTATTTGATCGAAAAACCGGCGTCTCCGGCATAGAACTGTCCGCTTGCATAGCTGCCTGCTTTGCCTTTCATGGTTTGAAGACTTGCCAATTCTGAGCAAAGAATTGTTCGTTGCGCCTTGGTTATTTCCTTGCGCGAGAATTTGAGCGAGCGCCATGAATTCAATTCGCGTTCAATTGCGGTAATCACATCTTTTTCTTTGCCCGGATCGAAAGAGGCGGAGATGCCGAAAAGTCCCGGTTCCCGAGGTGTATATGACCATGCGTTGATGGAATGCACAAGTCGAAGATTTTCCTTGAGACGCTTGTTTAGTCTGGAACTTCTGCCGTGTCCTACGATTTGTGCCAGCACGTCGAGTACAGGAGCGTCTTTATGTGTTATAGCGACGGTATGGTATGCTATTTCCAGTTGAGTTAAACTGTATTCTCCGATTTGGCGTTCAAAACGCGGTGACAGATGCCGCGGTTCTTGAGGCAGGTTCACATGGGACCACGATTGTCTCTTAAATGGTTCAAAGACTTTATTTATTTCCTGTTTCGTTTCGTCCAAGCCGACATTTCCTACGATAACGATCATGATATTGTCAGGAACGTAATGACGTTTGAAGAATGTGCGTATATCATTGACCGTAATTTGGCGAAAGACATCTTCATAACCGATGACTGGAACGCGGTATGGATGTTGATCGTAGGCTGTGCGCATGAGAAGTTTGGAAATGACGCGGTTCGGATCGTCCTCGCCCATTGCGAATTCGCGAAGTATCACGTTCTTTTCTTTAATCCATTCTTCCTCTGGGAATTTGGCGTTCATTACGGCGTCTGCCAGAACATCGAGACCCACTTTCCATTTATTGGCCGGCAAGTCGGCATGAAACACCGTACGGTCCAGCGCCGTATAGGCATTAATGAAGCCTCCTGCATTGTTGATTTCCCTGGAAATATCGCCTGGATTTCGTTTGTCGGTTCCTTTGAATATCATGTGTTCTATTGCGTGGGACAAGCCTGCGCCCAAGTGTTCTTGCTCATGAGAAGATCCTACACCGACCCATATTTGCAGTGATACTACCGGCGCTGAGCGATCTTCTCTTACAAGGCAAAGCATGCCATTGGGCAAATAGAAACGAGCAATATTGGCGGCATCGTCTTTCAGTGCCGCAAACGCGTGCGAATGTATCGGCGCTTTATCCCGAGCGCTTGTCACGGATGCCGGGATGCAAGCGATGAGCACGGCTGCAAAAAGCGACAGAATTCTCATATCAGGTCTATTTAATGAAGCAAAGCGAATCGTTATATCAATCGGTTCGGCCTCGATCCGGTTTTTCAGTGTTGGATTTGGCCCTTGTTTTTCGAATTGGTTGTGTCGTTTCCCTTGCAGTTTTGCTTGGGAGAAACGGTTTGATGAATGCATCGGTAAAGTCATAACCATGTACGAAGTCTTCTTTTTTATCTTCCTTTGTGCTGCCAAGCGCTTCGAATTCCACGAGATTGAACACGATTTCGCCAAAATCTTCGGTTCGGGCAATTCCCCATGTTTTCAACACCGTAAGAGCCATGGGGCCGAATTCCTGAAGTGCGTAGCTGCGCATTCCATTGAGTAGTTCTTGTGCGGTGACATGTCTGCCTGTACCACAAGACGGTTTCTTGAGCGTTTTCGATGTATGATCCAGCGCCTCTCGCACGAAGAGATATGCATCCGGACTATACCGAGAATCCTTCATTCGTATTTCGTTCACTATGTCCATAAAATGAGGTGAGTACATGTTTTTTATTCGACGGCATTTTTTATTTTTACCGCGAAACTCTCCATTTCTTGTGTATTTAAATATTTGCCGGGTATCCATGCCGTTGAATTCCTGGCTTTTTCAAATCTGGGTATTACATGAAAATGAATATGAGGCA
>JAFGTH010000255.1 GCA_016934225.1 Lentisphaerota bacterium
AACCGATCGGGCTGGTGTACATTGCCATAGATAACGGCCGAAAATGTGAGGCTGTGCGATTTAAGTTTGGTGGAGACAGAAGTGAAGTGCGACACGCCGCCTGTGTTGCGGCGCTGAAGATAGTGCTAAATATTCTGAAATGAGCAAAGGAGTGGATAATGGCCAAAAAGACAGATAATTCGATTAAAGAACTGAACGCAGTACTTGCGCAAATACGCAAGGAGTTTGGTGATGGTGCGATCATGCGTCTTGGCGACGCTGATGCCGCGAAGGAAATACCATGCATTTCTACAGGATCATTTTCCCTGGACATGGCTCTGGGGGTCGGCGGACTTCCAAGGGGACGCGTCGTTGAACTATATGGCCCTGAATCATCAGGCAAGACGACATTGGCATTGCATGTTATAGCCAATGCTCAGAAAAGCGGCGGTTTGGCTGCTTTTGTGGATGCCGAGCATGCCATGGATCCGGCGTATGCCAAAAAGATCGGAGTAAATTTGGATGATCTGTTGGTATCGCAGCCGGCGTCTGGCGAGGAAGCGTTGAGCATTACCGAAACATTGATCCGAAGTAACGCGATTGACGTGGTAGTCATAGACTCGGTGGCGGCATTGACGCCGCGGGCGGAACTCGACGGCGAGATGGGCGATTCCCACATGGGTTTACAGGCCAGATTGATGTCGCAGGCCATGAGGAAACTGACGTCCGTTATCTCTTCATCAAAAACTCTTTGCCTGTTCACGAATCAGATCCGCGAAAAAATCGGAGTAATGTTCGGAAATCCTGAGACTACACCGGGCGGCAGGGCTTTAAAGTTCTATGCGTCGGTCAGATTGAATATTAAGCGGGTGGGAGCCATAAAAGATTCGTCTGGCGCTGTGATTGGAAATCGCACCAAGGTTAAAGTTGTGAAAAACAAGGTTGCGCCGCCCTTCGAAGAAGCCGAGTTCGATATTCTTTATGCGAAGGGAATTACATGGGAGGGGTCCGTGTTGGATTCTGCGATCAAATATGGATTGATCACAAAGCGGGGGTCCTGGTTGTCCTTCGGGGAAGATCAGATTGGCCAGGGGCATGAGGCGGCAAGGGCGCGCATGGAAGGCGATCCGGAACTGACCAGGAAGATGATAGACATGATCCGCGAGAAGGTTAAAAGCGGCGCTATAACCGTGCAGACTTCCTCGCCTGAGTGAGACAGACCGCAAATGACCGCAGATGAATTGAGAAAAATGTACCTCAAATTTTTTGAGGACAAGGGGCATGTTTCGATATCGGGCGCATCTCTGATTCCGGAGAACGATCCGACTGTTCTTTTCACAACTGCCGGTATGCATCCGCTGGTTCCGTACCTGTTGGGTGAACCGCATCCGTCTGGTGTGCGCCTGTGCAATTGCCAGAAATGTATCAGAACCGGCGATATTGACGACGTTGGCGATGCATCTCATTTGACCTTTTTCGAGATGTTGGGAAATTGGTCGTTGGGTGATTATTTCAAGGAGGAAGCGATAGCATGGTCGTTCGAATTCCTGACCTCAAAAGCGTATCTTGGATTTAACCCGGACAGTCTCGTTGTCACGGTGTTTCAAGGCAATTCTGTTGTTCCAAAAGATGAGGAATCGGCGAGTGTATGGAAAAAGCTGGGAATTTCCGATGAGCGTATTTTCGCGTTGCCGGCCGAAGATAATTGGTGGGGTCTGCCCGGCGCCGGGCCATGTGGGCCGGATACGGAGATGTTCATTGACACAGGGAAACGGCCATGTGGCTCGAATTGTCGGCCCGGATGTTCCTGCGGAAAATATTTCGAGATATGGAACGATGTCTTCATGCACTATGAGAAGGCTGTTGACGGGACGATCGGGCCTTTAAAACAGAGAAATGTGGACACGGGCATGGGCGTTGAACGGACCATAGCAATGATGCAGGGGCGAAGCACCGTTTTCGAAACGGAGTTGTTCGCGCCAGTGATTGCCGTCATTGAAGACAATTCCGGGCATGGCATGAATGAAAATGACGAAATAAGGAAAGCATTCCGGGTTATTTCCGATCATATGCGGAGTTCGGTTTTTATTCTTGCCGAACCTCAGGGGATAACACCAAGCAATCTTGGTCAGGGGTATGTGCTGAGGCGCTTGATAAGACGCGCTATTCGATTTGCCAAAAAAATAGACATGAAAGTCGGATTTGCCGGTTCTATCGCGGATTGTTTGATAGACAGCTACAAACACGTTTATCCCGAACTGGCATTCGTGCGTCGAGACATCGTACAGAAACTGACAGCGGAAGAAGAGCAATTTGAAAAGACATTACACCACGGCATGGCCGAACTGGATAAAGTTCTGGTCAACATATCGAATCACGCCCAAACCGTTTTATCCGGCAGAGTCGCATTTCGCCTGTACGATACTTACGGGTTTCCGCTTGAATTTACCGAGGAAATATGCCGAGAACACGGCATATCGGTTGATCGGGAAGGATTCGATAAAGCATTTGGAACACACAAAGAAGTGTCGAAACAGAACAAGGCGTTTAAAGGTGGTCTTGCGGACAATTCTGAGGCGACCACTCGACTGCATACGGCTACGCATCTGTTGCATAAGGCGTTGCGGATGGTGTTGGGAGATCATGTCAAGCAAAGCGGATCCAACATAACCCCTGAGCGGTTGCGATTCGATTTCTCGCATCCGGCAAAAATGACGGCGGATGAATTAAAACAGGTGGAAGACATTGTCAACGATGCGATTCGGCGAAAGTTGCCCATAACGGTGGAAACGATGACGCTGGAACAAGCAAAAGATTCCGGAGCTACGGCGCTGTTTGTCGGCAAATACGCGGAACAGGTGAAGGTATATTCGATCGGGGACTTTTCCAAGGAAGTTTGTGGTGGGCCACATGTTCGGAATACCGAAGAGTTGGGCCGTTTCGAAATCAAAAAAGAAGAATCGTCAAGCGCAGGCGTGCGCAGAATAAGAGCCGTTTTAAGCGAAGCTTGATAGATATTACGTTGAGGCAATACGGTATGGCGGGCCAATTGCTGGAAATTATTTGCAGCCAGTGCGGCGCGGACACATTTGTTCGAAGAGAACCCAGGTACGAAGGCTTTTCCAAAGTTGGCGAAAACTGCGTATGCGTTGCCTGCGGACATGTGTACGAAAATGAAAACGACGTTCCCTTCAAGAAAAAGCAACAAGTTTCGGTTTTTGACGCAGACGATGTGCCGGTTAAAATAGAAATTTTTAAGGATAACGAGCGGCACAGAAATTGCAGATATTGCAAGCATTACCTGGTCAATCCGTTCACGCAGCGCTGCGGGCTGCACGATAAGCCTGTCGCAGCGACGGATTATTGTGACGAATTCGAATTAAAGCAAACAGAATAGACAGGATTGCGCGTCTCGTTGTCCAACAATTTGGAACATCGCGGTCGGCTGAATTTCCTTAATTATACTGCCACTCGTGAGTAATCAACGCGGTTGCCGTGTCGCCGCTTGATGATACGACTGTTAATACCTGTAAAAAGACTTGGCTTTCATCGGGCGAGACGAGACTGGTGTAGGTAGTTGAACTGCCGTTTGTTGTGGAAAGGATGCCGTAACTGTCGTCCTGAAGATACCAGGTATATGAACTGCCGCCGGATACCGTGAAATCTACCTTGTCTCCTGCTTTCACGGTTGCCGTGGCCGGCGTGATATACATCAGTTGTTCCGTCGAAATATGTGATACATATGCTTCAGCCGTTGCCGTGTAAGCGGACGATGTAGAAGCGTCTTCAATGGTTGAAGTGACCTTTACCACTTGTATCTTAATCGAGGCGCCCGGATCGTAAAGGCTGGTGTACCGTGTTTTTTCGCCGGTTACATCTGACAGTATGCCTAGAGAGTCGTCTTCCAGATCCCATGTATAATCATAACCGCCTGAAGCAGTGAATTCGACAGAACCCATCCTTACGATTGTTGCGGACGACGGCGTAATCTTGACGGGAGCATAGGAAGAATCCGTATCACAGCCGCTTGTCATTATGACTGCCGCCATTATTGCTGTGACGCATATGGAAAGAAGCATTTTTCGCATATTTAAAGGAATAATAACCGATCTTGGGAATATTTGTCAACCCTCTAGCGCTGGCGTGTCGCAAAAGAAAGGTTCATAGGGACATACCCTAATCAGAAGAACGCACCTATAACATTGTAACTGTTTGATCTTTTGATTATCTGAAACCGAATCGAGGTCTGACGGCATGTAATCTGACCGGATCTTAAAAAAAGAAGGGGGGCTCCGTTGCAGATCGCAGCTAATCTTCTGTTTTGGGGCAGACC
>JAFGTH010000256.1 GCA_016934225.1 Lentisphaerota bacterium
CTCGCCGCGGCGTGTTCACGCTGTCAATACGCACGTCCGGTTCCTTGTCCCAGATCATCTCCGGCTCTAACCGCACCGTGTACACGGGGAACGGCCATGTTTCAGAAGACCATGCGTCGTCAGCCTCGCGCGTATCTATACCGTCGGAAAATACCAGCATTCCCGCCACGTTCTGTCCCGCATACCGGCTGGCTATGCTTCTGAGACTGTCGCGCAACAGGGTGGAGGATCCGGTCGGCTCCAGTTCGAGCGCTTCGTTGAGATTCAACTTCGCGCCTGCATTGGTGGAAAAAGCAAATATATCCATCTCACATTCGGCTTGAACGAATTTCGTCCAATCCATCTGCAGCGCTTCAAGAGTTGTCTCCCATCTGTTCCGAACACCCTCGGATTTCGGAAGCGTCATGCTGGCCGAGGTATCAACAGTCACAATGAAACGAGGCTTGAGCATGGTTGTCTCGGATTTGCGTATTTCAGGCAGGAAAAGACACCAGAGAAACAGCGCAAAAAACAGAATTCGTATTACAGCGATAATTAAAGTGTGCAGATTGATTCGGACAAAACGCACGAAACTAAACGCACAAACCGCCAATGCAACGGCAATGCCACACCATATCAAAACTGTCGGCATTGTATGTTCAAACGTAATCATGAGTTCTGTGGGCCTTCCACCTTTCCCGAAACTGCAATGCCGAGCTCGTCGGTCAATTTCGGCGTTTCTCTTGAGAGCATGTTGGCGTAGAAAAATTCGACGGTTGCAAGTATTAATATCAGCCAGAGCAACTGCTCGCCCATGGTTTTCCCCATTCTGTGATCCTCTATCTGTTTCAGCAACTCGTCTTTGCTCGTTGCAATGTATGTCTCGCGCAAGCCGGTTATTTTCTCGATGTCCGATACGTTGATCGGCGTAAGATCCGATTCGATGCGCGACATGTTCACTGCCAGCGCCGGCACCCTTTGTTGTTTGCTGTCCATCATGGAGTAAATGCCCGGAGTCGTGAGATTCTCGGCATGAAAAACCGTCCGATTGTCCATGATCGCGCTTTGAATGGACACGTTATTGCCGTCCGGATCTTGAATGCTCGAATCACGCACAGCTTCCGGAAGATAGTCGGATAACGGCAAGGACCTGGTTGTCCAGATATACGGCACATGATCGCCTATTCCTGCGCCATATTTTGCGATTTCATGTGTCAAGGGCAGGTAATACGGGGAGAGGGGAAGACTGCTCCATGCACGATTGGCCGATACACCGAACAGCAGCACGCGCCCTTTTCCAAATTGCCTCTCCAGAATGAAGGGCTCTTCGGCGCCTGCAGTAACAAGCGTTTCAGTGTCGGCCTCCAATTCGCCAAGAGCCAGAAGACGTCTGATTGTAATGACCGGCGCTCCACCTGTTTCCATGCTTAACTTGCGCAAAATAGCATGTTGTGGTTTCCGCCAACGCAACATCATTTTCCTGTTTCGTTCGGAAACATCTTTTAGACCGGTCGGCAACGCCGGCAAACAAGTCCACGGCTTGTAATCGGTAACAGACGCATTGTCTCCCGGAAATATCACCAACAGCCCTCCGCTCCTGACGTATCGTTCCATGTCCAACATTTCCTGACCGGACAGAGGTAATGCGTCGCATAAAAATATGCATGAGTAATCGGTGAAATTTTCGCTCGACAATTCGTCCTGCGAAATATGTTTGACGTCAATCGAAGATGTTTTGGATAGGCTTATGGACAAGGCTTTCATGAGAAACAAAACATCGTCCTTATTGCCAACACACAGAGTCGGAAGCTTGTCTCGAACCTTTAACAGAAAATGAAACACCCCGTCGTCAGGTAAATTATCGTCCAGCAGTTCGATTCGGGCGGCATGAGTTCCGGGCGGTAGCGGCGGCACGGAGAACGCGTATTCGGACTGAGCGTCGCCGCCAACAATAACCGAACGGTGCGCCGTTTCCTGGTCGTCCACGTACACTGAAACAGATGTGTTTTTTGGCGGACCGCTATGCGCAAGTTTGACGGTGATTTTTATAGGCGTATCAACCATGATCAATTCGGGCTCAATGGTCACATCTATTGGGGATGTATTCTCCGGCGATGTTGCGCCCAGAAGCGAGAAAAACACAACGGTTTTATCCCCAATTACCTTTGGATCCCAACCGGCTGCGACGGCCGAATCGCTCGATTCGATTTTTCTGAAACCGGTCCAGGGAAGAAGCTGGTTATCGGTGATTACATGGATTTCACGTTCGCGCCTGTGCGTTTCTTCCTTGAGCGAATCGGCGGCAGCCATTATTGCCGGCGCCAATTGAGACGAGAAAAACGTGGGTCGCAGCGCTTTGATCCTGGCGACGACCGGTTCTTTCTCTTCCGTAAGCATCTTTATGATCGGTTTGACGTCCTCTTCACAGGTAAACAAGCACACTTGATCGCCGGGATTCAGTCCCTCCAAAACGGCCACGGCGCATTCCGCAGCTCTTTCCCATGCCGTTCTTTTCCCTGTTACGTAACGCATGCTGTAGGAGGTATCAATCACAATCGCAACATCCCGCTGCGCTCCTTTGAGAAAATTGCCGAAACTCTGAGTGCGGAACATCGGCATGGCAAATGCCAGGGCTATTAAAAGCAGAATAAGCGTTCGTAGAAGCCATAGAAGAAAATGTTCCATCTTGATGCGCCTGGACGATTGCTTTTCCGCCAGCTTTAGAAACCGAATCGTACTGAACGGCATTTTTACCGTGCGCCGGGATTGGATCATATGCAGAACAACGGGTATGATCGCTGCCGCTGCCGCCCACAAAAAGATAGGATTCAGTAACGAGAACATAATGGAAAATCAAAAAATTCCGCCATAAACGGATCCGCCCACGACGGAAAAGTTGAAAGATTCAAACGGAAACAATTCGCAGTTGAAAAAAACTTCGGATGTCAAGGTTATGCCTTTCATGATTTCATTCTCTTTGTCATACATCCGCGGTTTCGTTCCTTATTTGTTGTCCGTGTTTATTTCGACAGCCTTCGTCGCTCTTCGAGATATGCGCGCACGAAATCCTCAAGATGCGTGTCAGTACGCGCGATTCTGTAATCAATATTCATTGCGCGGCATGACGACCTGTATTTCTCGAGAAATTCCTGAAAGATTTTCTGATAGTCCCTGGCCAGGCTGCGCGGATCAGCCGAGATTGTTTCACCGGTTTCCATGTCCATGAACTCGCAGCCTCTCCGGAAAGATAAGTCCATTTCCATGGGATCAAGCGTGTGGCAAACAATGACGTCGTGATGCATTTTACGGAAATGGGACAGGGCAAGGTTGATTTCGGACGGTTCGTCGAACAAATCCGAAATAATCACGATAAGCGCTCGTTTACGAACGGATTCTGCTATCATGTGAAGCGATTCCGCTATTTTCGTTTCTTTGCCAGGCTTGTGTTCTTGGAGCTGTATAAGCAAATTGTTAAGATGGTTAAACGAATTGGCGGCGTTTACCTTTGCTTCAATTTTGTCCGAGAAAAGATAGAGACCGATAGAATCGCGCATTTTCACCACAACGTACCCCAATGCCGCGGCTAAATGGCAAGCGTATTGAAATTTCGTGGTTGTGTCGCTTCCGTAATGCATGGAATTGCTGTTGTCAATTATGAGATAAACACGCAGATTCGTTTCGTCTTCAAAACGCTTTACATAATAACGGTCGGTTCGGCCGAAGACTTTCCAGTCAATGTGTTTCGGATCGTCGCCTTCCATGTAAGCGCGATGATCGGCAAACTCCGAACTGGCGCCTTTGTTCGGACTGCGATGCGCACCGGCCAGATTGCCCTCCACTACATAACGCGAAAGCAGCACAAGTCTGCCGAGCTTATGCAGCTCTTCCGCTTTCAAGAACGCCGAAATTCCTTGCTTCTCTGGCATTATGTTTGCGCCTTCTTCCGGCAAATATGTGCCGGCATGAATAACTCAGCATATTCAAACGTTACCATGCTGTTTTTGGTTTGGGCATGACGGCCCAGTGATTCCCGTCCGATATAATCAACAGCTTGTCACCGATGTAAGCAACAGTTATTCCTTCCCTGGTTGAATCCAGAGCGATGTAAATATCTTGCCTGGTATCATCCGTCGTGACAAATCGAACCGTCGTATTGTCACGTCCGAGCGATGACGGTTTAAGGCTGATCTTGGCGGCATACGGAATGTTGAGCGCCGTTGAAAGATCTGAATTATGGCGCAACGTTCTGGATTCAATTTCATATTTCTGCCCGTTGATATTTGTCAGATATTTTAAGCTTACAAGTTTGTATATCCATGGATCACCCCATTGGTCCGTCATAGGTGGTTGCTTTACCGTGAATTCCTTGAGCTTGTCGAGTGTCGCAGGATATTCAATTTCCTCGTGATACACAATTTCAAGAGCTTGCTTCACGATTTCCATGTCAATGCGCGTGAGCCATGTTCTGGCAATATACGCTGCGATTTTATTGAGGGTCGTTGTCGAACGGGTGGATAGCGCCGGAGTCAACAGTTCTGTTGCCGCAGTTCTGTTGCCAATTTTCAAATAGTGCCATGCGGCTATTCCGTCGGTGACCACGGTGAAAGGATCTGAACGCGCGCTTTTCTTGAATTTGGCGCATGCGTTTATGATGTTTTTATGATCGTCGGAATTATCACTGTTCATTTTCCAGATTGACCAGAGCGTTTTCTCGTCCGGCACAGTCTGTGCGCTGCAGATGGCGGCAACCATACAGGTTACAACCGCGCTCATTACAACAATTCTACGCCACATGCGATGTTCCTCTGAAATTCTTTTCTCTGCCTCTTGACAATATCGCCCGCGACAGAATTTACGCGGAGCGCAGATTATTCCGTGAATGGAAGTTCCGTGTCGTTCTTGATTATTCCAGCCTTGATCTTGGCTTCCTTCGCTTTTTGCGCCCGGATCTTGTCCCTCTTGCTCTTTTCTTTTAACAGAAAGTCGGCCCATGCTTCCTTCTTGGCGTCCGAATCGTTGTATTCGGGGATCCGCGTACGATTATCGTCTATCAGGTCTCTGTCGGCATAAGAAATGGATACTTTTTTGCCCTTCACTGCGGTGTAACTGTAATACACCGCCGAGGAATCCACTTCTCCGAGTAGTTCTTTGCCAGCTTTGGGCGCAAGGTTGTCCTTATATCTGACAATAACCGGATCAATGAAAATTGTTCTGGATTTGATGTCAACCTTTGCGATTCTCCCCGAAATGGCTATGGCGCTGCCTTTGTCGGATACCGGTTCCTCGGCGAGTTTCGTCAGTGAAACTTTCTTGTTTACTCTGAATTTCAGCGTGAAATAAGAGCTCGGCTCGCGCGTGACCATATCCACATACGGGAAATCGCCAGATTTGCCGGAACCGATATCAATGATTTCGAGATATCGGAAAAAATAATTTACGTCTTCTGCCTCTTTAATCAGGTGCGTAGCTTCATTGTTCCTTTTCGAATCCAGCGCTTCCAAAAGATATAAACAGAAATCATTTCCGTTCTCCGTTTTCGCGTGAGCAAAATTGCCGAATATAGTTGCGCACACAATCAGGCTTGCAACCCGAATGCTGAATTTTCTCGTCATAGCGCCATATTTCCACACTTGCGCCCGGACATCAAGGTCCGGACTTTCTATTCGATTATCACTGAGTTATCGCGTACATCAGAATGTTCTGGCCAAGCTTCATTGACCCGGTTTCGTCATAACCCAGCGCAAACGGACTTTGTGACATTTCCCATCCGCCTGCCATTCCGTATTTGCTGTAAATTATCGCATAATGTCCGTTGACCTCAACGCCTTCCAGAAGAGGCCGAATAGAAGATTGGCCGAGCTGCGCACTCAACTGCGGCGTGACACCGATAGAGGCGAGTTGGTTTGGTTGCGCGAAAATAAAACTGTCTAACGGTATGGTTACCATCGGAGCCCGAAACGCCTGCCGCACAAGCTGACGAAAAGAGAGGTCGAACCCCTTTCTTCCGCAACATGCTTCGGCAAACATAAATCCGCCGTTCTCAATATATTTCACGAAATTGTCAATTTCAGCTTTCTTCAAACGAAAGTTTTCGTGGCCCGTCATGTACAAAAGAGGCGCATTGAATATCTCTGGGTCTGAAAGCTTCATTTCCTTTAGTCCAAATTTTACCGGAATGGTCGTCTTGGCGTTGAAGGTTTGTAACAGTACGGATAGACCGGCGTCTCTGGTTTTCCACTCGCCGTCGTACATAACCTGAACCATAGCCATTTTCCCGGTCGAGAACTTTTCTTTGTCCACAAATTCCATCTTGCCCGCTGAGTTTTTGGCCCATGCGCGGTTGGCTGTGGCGTAGGCTATTATGTTCATGCCCAGCTTTTGAGCCGAGTCCGGCATGTATGCGGCGTATTCCGGAAGTATCTCTCCGCCGTCCCATGCCACTGCCAGACAAAATCGGGATACAATCGCCACCGTTCGGCAATTGATGGTAACTCCGTCTATCCATGGCTCATTACCTCGATATCCCGTTTTGTACACACCAGGGCTGTATTCAACTCGGTCAACATTGTGATATGAACTGAAAATAGGATGGTCCGAACTCAGCCTTTGAACCGGTACTTCCGGGAAAATAGTTTCCAACTCGCGTATCGTGGATCGGTAAAAAGGCGCGGAACCGAGTCCTGTGTTGAATACCATCATGCCGCCGTCCAGCATATACTTCCGCAATTTTTGACGCTGGGCCGGACTGAAGCTGTAGTTGTAATGCCCGCTGTAGTAAAGTATCGGATTCTGCTCCGGATCTGTGTTAACCTCGTCAATGGTTTTGACATTCATCGTGTAATTGACGTCGGCAAGACCCTGAAGACTCTTGAGCAGATTGTTGATATCGTTTGGCGTGGCGTTCCATCGTTCGCTTTGCGCAAGACAATAAACAGCCGAAAATCCCGCGAGCGCGCATATCAATCCCGTCATACTGAATTTCTGAGCATTCATTCTATCTCCCTACCGCTATATCGTTCCAGCAATCAACGATCGTAAGAACGGAGCACGTCGTCCCGCGTA
>JAFGTH010000257.1 GCA_016934225.1 Lentisphaerota bacterium
CATAAGACCGGCATACAATATACCCTTGTAAACTATGCCGCGTTTTCTAAGTTCGGCGAGTGTCCTGCCGAAAACCTCCTCCCGGATAACCGGCCAGAGATCACTTGTTACCACGGGGGCAGGCGAGTATGCGCCCATACCTCCCGTATTCGGGCCTTTGTCACCGTCAAACGCCCTCTTATGGTCTTGAGATGAAGCCAACATGACAATGTTCTGTCCATCCACAAGAGCCAGAATGGAGGCTTCCTCACCTGCCAGACACTCCTCAATAAGCAAAACATTTCCGGCGCTCCCAAACACACGCGATTCCAAGATTTCGCGAATGGCTTTTTCAGCATCCTGACGTTCTTGACACACCACTACCCCCTTGCCCGCCGCCAGACCATCCGCTTTTACAACCAAAGGGAAATCGCATGATTCAATATAGTTAAGAGCATCCTGAACGTCAGAAAACGCTCTGGCGCGCGCAGTGGGAACACCACCAGCCTCCATGATTTCCTTGGCAAACAGTTTGCTGCCCTCTAAACGAGCCGCATCTTTCGCAGGACCAAAAACTGCCAATCCAAGGCTCTGCAGCCTGTCTGTCAAACCTGCACACAGAGGAGCTTCTGGACCAACAATAGTCAGATCCGGCCTGTTGCTACGAGCCCATGCAACAATGCCTTCCATGTCCTCCGCTCCTATATCAAGATTAGAGGCAATTCCGCCAGTGCCGGCATTGCCCGGAGCGCAGAAAATATCAGGCTTGCAGCTATCGCTCGCAAGCTTCCACACCAACGCATGTTCCCTGCCACCGCCTCCTACAACAAGTATTCTCATGTGGTAGAGAATAGCCGATTCAGGTTTGGAGTCAATCCTGCCTTTGTCTACTCTATCGCGAAAAAAGCCAAATATTTCTGGCGCGTATTCAAGAGATGCCTTATTCTCACAAATCACAGTGGAGACTAAATAAATCATGATATCGAGATACACGGATCCGAAAATCGGAAAGATCTGGTCGGACGAGAACAAATATCGCATATGGCTCCAGGTCGAAATTCTAGCGTGTGAAGCCATGAACAAATTGGGACTGATACCGGCGCAACATCTCGCACGAATCAAGAAACGAGCGAATTTCAATCCAAAACGCATAAACAAGATAGAAAAAGACGTCAACCATGACGTCATTGCTTTTCTCACCAATGTGGCAGAGTACGTTGGCCCTTCAGCGCGTTACATTCACAGGGGGCTCACAAGTTCCGACGTGCTCGACACAAGTCTCGCCGTCCAAATGATCCAAGCTATGGATATTCTTATCAATGACGTACGACAGGTACGAAAGGCCGCGGCTCGACAGGCCAGAAAACACAAGTTCACACCCATGATCGGACGTTCACATGGCATACACGCCGAACCAATTACATTCGGATGGAAAATGGCTTTGATGTATGATGAATTCGGCCGCGCACTCAACCTACTCACCGCCGCCAGAGAAATCGTCAGAGTGGGCCAACTGTCAGGAGCCGTCGGTACGCATGCGCACTTGGATCCGCGCGTTGAACAGTACGTTTGCCGCAAAATGGGTCTGAAAGCCGCGGCAATTTCAACACAGGTATTGCAGCGAGACCGACATGCGCAATATGTCGCGGCTATTGCTATTGTCGGCGCTTCTGTCGAACGATGGGCGCAGGAACTACGGCATTTACAACGCACAGAGATACATGAAGTAGAGGAATTTTTCGGCGCCGAACAGAAAGGTTCCTCGGCAATGCCTCATAAAAAGAATCCTATTACCGGCGAAAAACTGTGCGGTCTGGCAAGAATCCTGAGAGGCAACCTTATCGCAGCGCTTGAGAATGTCGCACTTTGGCACGAACGCGATATTTCTCATTCATCAGTCGAACGGGTAATCATGCCGGACAGCACAATCGCTCTGGATCATATGCTCACTCATCTGGCTGCATTGGTCGCGCACCTGAAAATATTTCCCGAACGCATGATAAACAACCTTAACATGACGCACGGATTGATACATTCGCAACAGCTTCTTATCATGTTGACCGACCATGGAATCAGCAGAGAAGCTGCGTATCGCATGGTTCAAAAACACGCAATGAAATCCTGGGATACCGGTCGCGATTTCAGATCTCTTATAGAAGCTGATAAGGAAATCATGAAAAAAATAAGCAACAAAGATCTTGATAAGGTTTTCGACTTGAATGTTCATTTTAAAGATATTGAAAGAACATTCAGAGCTGTCGGTCTATAAAATATAATTTTGCAAAAAGCCTGGAGTACTATGAAAAAAAAATCCTCATACGCGCGGGCCGGCGTCAATATTGACGAGAAAATGACCGGTCTCAACGCCATAAAAAAGATGGTCAAGCAGACTTCAATTCAAGGCGTACTTAACAGCATTGGCTCATTTGGCGGCATTTTTGAATCGCCGGGTAAAGAATTCGCCCTGGTGGCCAGCGCCGACGGAGTCGGAACAAAGCTAAAGGTCGCAGCCATGACCGCCAGACACAATTCCGTCGGACAGGATCTGGTGAATCATTGCGTCAACGACATTCTCACACAAGGAGCCACCCCACTCTTCTTTCTTGACTATATAGGCACCGCCAAATTGAAGAGTGACATTTTCCGAGATATTGTGTCCGGCCTTTGCAAAGCATGTAAACAAAATGGATGCGCTCTGATAGGAGGCGAAACAGCCGAAATGCCGGGCCTTTATCCGCGCGATGAATACGATCTGGTCGGAACCATCATCGGCGCCGTTCCAAAACGCCGAATTATCACAGGCGAAACAATTCGACCCGGCGATTTGATCATCGGCCTGGCAGCCAACGGTCTGCATACAAACGGATATTCCCTTGCACGACACGTTATCTTTGACATGGCCAAACTTAAAGTGAACGACAAGTTCCCCGGGACAAAACGGTCAGTCGCGGATGTCCTGCTGGACATACACAGAAGTTACCTGCGCGCTGTAAAACCCCTGCTCGCCAAAGTGCCAATACAGGGTATGGCACATATTACGGGAGGCGGCTTGCTTGACAATATCCCGAGAATCCTGCCATCTGAAACACGCGCCGTCATAGACTGTTCGTCATGGCGTGTACCAAATTTATTCCGGTTCATACAACAGAACGGCAAAGTTGATGAACGGGAAATGTACCGCGTGTTCAATATGGGCATTGGTTTTGTGCTGTTTGTAAGAGAAAAAGATGCCGTGAATGCGCTGGCGGCGCTGAAGCCATACCGTTGTGGAGCAACACTGATCGGTAAAGTTGAAACCGGATCGCGTCGCGTTGTTCTCGTCAATTAATCCAATCCCCATTCTTTGCGCAAATCGGCGTTGATGGATTCCATTTCTTCAAGCGTCAGAGCGGATTTGTCTCGCTCAACGATATTTGTAGTTCGGCGGCGAAGGTTCGTTGAGGCATATACTCTGTTGAATTCTATCACAGACATTATGTCAACGCCCAAGCCGCGGCAACCACGCGCCAGTTCCCTGTCATCAGTCACAACAACACAGCAGCGTGGAGTTTCATGTCTGCTCAAAATCGAGACGATTCGTTCATCGGCTGTCTCGCCGCTCCTGGTATATTCGACTCTCACACCGGGCGGAGGCAGATTATCCCGGCCGATCACTGACGAGTCTCCGTCGAACACCACACGAAACAACTCAACATCGTTACGGTTACGCAACCACCCTGCGCACATCCTCAGGAGACAATCCCGCGCCGATTGAAGACCCGCCATCAGCGCATTTTCGATACTGCGGCTGCAATGAATCACATTGTAGCCGTCAACTATCATCGTCTTTCCGGCCATTTGACTTCCTTCTAAATTTAGGGTTGCAACCAGCTATTACTATTGTGACTTCGCCTTTTATTGGAACACCGTCAAATTCCGAACAAAGATCCTTGAGATATCCTCGACTGATTCGCTCGTATTTTTTTGTCAGCTCTACGCAAACAGCCGCCTGTCGGTCCCCAAGACTTTTCAACGCCGCGTGAAGAGTTTTTGCGACTCTGAATGGAGATTCGAAAATCACAAGAGTATGTTCCGTATCAGCGTCCACGTCGAAGAATCGGCTGACAGGTCCACTCTTTCGTGGAGGATATCCTTTGAATATATAACTCGACGTCGCCAGGCCTGAAGCTATAAGCGCAACAGGAACCGCAGACGCGCCCGGTATCACCTGCACTTCAATGGTATTGTCAATAGCCAAACGAACCAGCCGGTAACCCGGATCGCTGATTCCGGGATATCCGCCGTCCGTACACAAAACTACATTTCTGCCTTCCTGCAAAAAGCCCAACAACCTTTCGCCTGCGCTGTGTTCCGTATGTTCACGATAGGATATCATGAATTTCGGTCTACCGATTCCAAGATGACTCAACAATGCTCGTGTTCTTCGCGTATCCTCGCAAGCAATCACATCTGTGTCGCCAAGAATACGCGCCGCTCTCGCGCTGATATCGTCAAGATTGCCAATGGGTGTCGCCACAATGTACAGCATCAGTAATGCGCCTCAATATGCGATATTTTATCGTGCGGATAATGAGCATATACATTATCCATAACGAACTGTTTTACTTTCATTAAACCGTTTCGTTGCAACGCCGAAACAGGTATCGCTCCAGGATAACTGCTCATCAACCTGCTCAATGCGTCTTTTGCCGCAGGCACATCGCACTTGTTCAATATCAAAAGCGAAGGCACATTGCCCGCGTTTATTTCATCCAGTGTCTGTTTGACAATCTTAAGATGTTCATCTATCTGAGAACTGGACGCATCAGCCACAATAAGCAGCAATGCCGATTCCGAAGCCACTGATAACGTGGATCTGAACGACGCAACCAACCCATGCGGAAGATGCCTGATAAATCCGACGGTATCGGTCATTAAAACGCTTTTTCCGTTCGGCAAGTATACACGACGTGTTTTTGTGTCAAGCGTGGCAAACAACCGATCGTCAACATATGCGCCGGCTTCGGTAAACGCATTCAACAATGTTGACTTCCCGGCATTAGTATATCCGACAAGACTGACAAGCGGCCATTTCCGACGCGCATTTCTGCGTTCTCTACGGGATTGAATCGCGTTCAATTTGATTTTCAAGTCCTTGATACGCCTTCTCATGGGCTCGTTTCGCAAACTGAGAGGACTTTCGCCAGGACCTCTCATACCTATACCGCCGTCGAATCTATGTTGCTTCTCCGAAACGGGCATTCTCGAAACCATGTACTGCAACTGAGCCAGTTCAACTTGAATCTGCGCTTCCGCCGACAGAGCACGCCTCGCAAATATCTGCAGAATCAATTCCGTCCGATCAATAACTTTCACACCGAGCGCCAAATCGAGATTATTCACCTGAACAGCAGACAGATCGTTGTCGAAAATGATTGTGTTCGCGCCAGTTTCGCGACATGCTGATTGTATATCAAAAAGCTTCCCTTCGCCCACTAACAAACTGACGGACGGTTTGTCCTTGCGTTGCGTTATTCTACCCGTAACGACAGCGCCTACAGTCTCAGCTAATTTCTCAAGCTCATTCAATGAATCTTCCGCTTCCGTACGCGAGCGCCTTCCGACTACAAGCTGAACCAGAAGCACTTTCTCGATCTGCGCCGGCATTTGTTTCATTCGTGTTGTCATCTTGTATTCGCTTTTCTTTCGCCTGTTGCACTGGAAAGATTATAGCGATTTTCAGCCTTTTTTGTAGTGTGGAAAAACTCGCGGCGCAGATCCTTTCTCGTTTTCACGCGAGGCTGTTTTTCCCATACTCGGAACTTTTCGTAGATCAATTCATTGCCTAGCGCCGGACAAATTCTCCCGCGCCGCCACTGGCCGCGCGGATATTTGTAAAGCCAGCAATGGTCGCCGAAGTTCAACAGGCATGCATGACACTTGCGCACAGGCTTGGAGGTATGTTTCACGAACGGATTTTCGCTCCAGTAAACCGCAGAAACAAGTTCTTGTCTTCGGACAAGCGCCATGGAACAACCATTATGCCCCTCCGACGGCAATGGGGCGAGCGACGGGACTCGAACCCGCGACATTCAGAACCACAATCTGACGCTCTAACCAACTGAGCTACGCTCGCCATTACCAGTTTTTATTCAGCCTGCGTTAATTCACAATGAATTAGCCAGAATCTTCTCATATTTAAACCGCGTTTCGATCATCGCGGAACAAGCAACTCAAACTGCGCCGGTCTGAACCGGAAGCTAATGTAGACATATCGGCCGAAATATCAACAGAAAAACCTGCGTAAAAAACGCGTATTTCACACTGCACACCGCATCACCCAAAACGATGCCGCAACCCTCGTCGAAATTGCAACGGAGTCGTACCCGTCACCCGCTTGAAGTGTTTAATAAAATAA
>JAFGTH010000258.1 GCA_016934225.1 Lentisphaerota bacterium
CACGCGCTGTCAATACTTCCCTTATTTTTGCCTCTGCACCCCTTTCGGTCTTGTTGTACAGGATCACAGGGCCGACATAGTTCAATTCTACTGCTCCTATTTCGTTCACAGGGTAGCTGCCGTCCAGGCTGGGGTCTTCCTTGACGGTAATCTGTATAAGACAATCAGGCTGTATGGTCAGATCAGCCGAGCCTCCTGCCATCCTGCCTTCATCCGAAAACTCACCAGATATCAGTGGAAGATTGGAAATGGGCTTTTCCGGCGCGTCTCTTCTATCAGTCACGCTCGGTTCGGGCTGTTTGCTGCGCTCGATATCACGCATCAACCGCGTAAGAACATCATCACGCCGTGAAGAAACGCATCCGACAAGCATCACGCAGACACAAGTAATAACGCTTCCTAAAATAAGAATTCGACCCATTTCCCAGTGTTTCCCGTCATTTGGATCCAATTAGCAGAATCATGTTTACTATAATGGACTGTAAGCGACTGATACAAGGCCAATATTCCGACCAAAACAACACGAATACTCAAAATTTTTTACTCGTAAACAATGCATTTTGAACTGTGCCGGCGGTAAAGAATCGCAAACTCTGCTTATTTCGGAAGTTTGTCAAAAAGAGCGCAAGCTGCCATGTTGATTACATCAGGGCAACGAGGATTGCCACGAACTATCTCCAATTTTTGCTTCGCTTCCGAATGCCTCCCTAATTGATGAAGAATAATTGCGGCATTAAGATTGATCTCCAAGGCGGAAGAACTGTTCCGATCCAGGTTTGCCAGCGCCATTTGCATGTACTCCCACGCGGTTTTCTGCTGGCCCATGTTCAAATACACCATAGCCGCAGTATCAAACACCGCCGAATTCCTTTCGCCCGCCATCGCCAACAATCCGGGAAGTAACGAAGCCGCCCGATCAACCGTGTTCGGATTTGCCGCCAAACTGTATATAAGATTGTTTAGTACGCTCATATGTGTAGGATACGACCGGTAAGCATGTTCGAGAATCTCTAGGGTCTTGCCCGGTTGTCCTTCCAAACGCGCCACTTCCGCAGCAAGAACCAGGGAATCAACTCTCACGTTTTTGATACCGCCCAGCAGAATGGTGTCCATAACCGTCATGGCTCGTTCGGTATCTCCGATGCTGAAATACAATTGACCAAGCCGTTCAGCCCATTGTGGATCTTGCGGAAAATGCTGATTGAGATATTCCAGCGCGGCAACTGTGTCCGCATCCATCTCGTTGCCGAGCGACTTCAATCCGACAATCATTTTATAAAAAGGCGCCGGATCGTCGGTATGATCAGCGCCCATTAAACTATAAGACAACGCCTTCTTTAAGTCGCGCCGTTTGACTGCGCAACGGATTCCCAGAACGTACGCCGTAACAAGCCCCCTACAGCGACTGATTGCGTCCTCTGCCGCCAGAAATGCCGGTTCGCTGACATCATTCCTCAGCAGGAAATCACCGGCCCGTATCATTGTCTTTACTGAGTAGCTTTGGGTTTCGACCGCTCTTTCAATCTGACCGAGCATCCGTTCTTCACGATTATCCATATCTTTCTGTTGTATTGCCGTCACGATTGAAGCAAGCCATATTTCCGGATCTTCTGGGCATTTCTCGAAAGCCTTCGCAACCACTCCCGAATCTCCATCCGACAACGCAATCAGAACCCGCCACAACACCGCTGAAGCAGGCATGAAATCAATCGCCGATGCCGCGGCAGCTCTGGCATCTTCATACTTCTCCTGTCGCGCCAATAACATTGCAAGATGATACATTGCTATGGCCTTTTCAGTGTCGTCTCGACCCGCTGCAAGCCATCCGCTGAACAGCGTCGAATCGGCGCCTTTTGCGCTAAACCAATCAGCTTCCAACATGAAAAGATCCCGCAAGAACGGACTAACTGAATGCTCTGCTTTTTTCTTCGCGGATTTCGCGCGCTGTTTCATCTCTTCCTGAGACCATGGCTTCGACCAACGCTTCATGATTGAGAGCTCGGCGGGTAAAACCAACCAAGGTTTCTGATCCTGCAAGTCTCGACGAATCTGAATGCCCAATCCGCGACACATCTTGTCGGCTTCCTGTAGTCTGCCGGTGTCGAACAGTAATTGCGCTTCCGCCTCTGGCACATCATTAATACGATTTTTGGTCAACACAAATAAAGCCTGCTCCTTAAAGTTAAAAGCGCTCCAGATCCAGGCAATCACTCCTTCAATACGACTAGAATCCGGAAATTTGATTCTTGCTTTTTCAGCAACGTCCAGCGCGGCGAAACCCATATTGAGATTCATCATGGCGGTAATCATTGTGATCTCGGTTTGTAATATCGGGATTGCGGAGCTGTTACGGTATTTCCTAACAGACTCATACGCCTCCTGCCAACGACCCTGTTGGCCGTACAGCACCGCGTGTCTGCGAACTGCGTTGATGAGTTGCTCCGGATGCTTCCGCACTATGTCACGCAAGGCGTTATGCGCATTCTCGTAACGACCGGCTAACGCCAGAGCGTCAACATAGCCAAGTTCTTGTTGGCGCGATAAAGAATTTTTTGCTTTTCGTCCGGCGACTTCGTCAAAATATAACTGCAGGTACTTGTCGCGCATACCGACAATGTCGCCTCCGCCCAACTCGTCCGCCAGCGGAACAGCGTCCCAGAGAGACTCAAATGGAGGAATATGACGCGTCTGCGCAATCAACGGTTTGAGATCTATTTCGGAATGTTCGTTTTCCGCACTCAGCCCGATGCTCTGCCTCCTCACAGTGAACCACGCCTCACCAAATCTTGCCGCAGACAGATAAAGCGTTGGGTGCGTCGGATCAACCACTGCAAGGCGCGCGTACGCCAGCCATGCGATATCAGGCCGTTTCAGTTCAAAACACGATATAACGCTGTCGGCCAGCGTTTCCGGATCCAATTCTCCGATATGTTTCCTGAGAATGGATATAATGTGATTTCCCCACTCCGACGAATAGCGGCGAGCTATGAGCATAAACAGACTTTTAAGAAACCTGGGATCGTCCGGCCAGACAACCAGCCCACGCCGTACGGCATTTGCAGCGTCGTTCAGGTTGCCAATCCTGAGGTTGGCGTCTATGACAATCATGGCGTCCATAAACTGCTCAAATGGCGCGTCCGGATTATCAGCGGCGGCGATTGCGCTCCACTGTTCCCGTGCCACCAAGTACGGATATAAGGCGCGGACCCGTCTCATAAGACGCATCGAACGGGCCGCAATCGCAATGCTTTTGACAACATCAGTCAGTTTGTCCCGGCGCGCAGCATGTTCCGCGCGAACTATTGCAACCTCCGGATACGCATTCATCTGCTCCGGCAATGAATTCAGCACTTTTTCCGATTCGTCAATCCGATTCAGTTCCATCAGCGTCCAGCTCTTCACTATCGTATCGGCGACTCCAAGCTGCTCCAGATCATTTGCCGCTTCCAGCGCATCCTTGAATTTGCCACGATGAGCCA
>JAFGTH010000259.1 GCA_016934225.1 Lentisphaerota bacterium
AAGGCGCTATCCCCGGCAATGATTCATCAGTTTTAAGATCAGTTCCGGTTATATAGGCTATGTTCCCGTGCGCGTTTATTTTTTGAAACACATGCCAATTATAGGCAATCTCGGCCCCACAGATTCTGGCGCTATCTACATTGGCGTTTACTATGGTGGACGAATCCACAATCTTTTCGCCGATCATATCACTCAATTCATTACAATATCCTGACAGTTCCACCGTCAAACCATCCCCGATCCAATCCGTTCCACATTCGAAGAACAGTGATCGTTCCGGCTCAAGATCGGGATCGCCCCATTTCGTTACTCCCCCCCCCAATTCAAGATACTGGTATCTTTCTTCGAGCGTAGCTGCTCGATATGCACTTGCCGCAACAGCCTTCAGGCGCCATTCATCAGACAACCACACCGTCGCGCCGGCATGCATATTCCAGCATCCTTCCGACACGTTCATACTATCCCAATGGTCGGTCGAATCATTTTCCACTCGAACAGCATCAACTCGTCCTCCTGCATTCACTATAATGCCGCGAGATATGGACCAATCTTCCTCTGCAAACAGACCGGCGGACAGATAGTTAGCATTCGGCAATGGTTGATCTTCCACTTTGCCCCCGTTCGCCATGATTCTGTACCTGTACGAACCTCTCAACAGTCGTTCCCACACATCCAGTCCAAACAATATCTTATGATTGTCAGGAACAAACGAATTGAGCAATTTTGCGCCCCATGTTCTATGATCCGCTCTCGGATAAATAGCTTTTACTTGAGATATCGCCGGAAAATTGTCTATGCGTACACGTCTGTCAATGTATTGATAATAAGTGTTTAGAATTGAATTTTTCCATACGCCGCTTTTGGGCGATAACGTTTGCACAACGCTCAACAATCCCCGTTGTGTGATCGGATAAGTCACATCAGCACCGGACGGCAAAGGCGCTGTTCCAGAGCCTGGAATACCGATTTCTCTGCCATCAAAATGCTGAAAGTTGAGTTCGGCTTTATATATTTCGCCGGCCAACCAGCCTGCTCTAAATTTTGTTTGAGCATCCCGATACTGGCTGTTGCAGACTTCTTCCCCAGCGCCATCCGTATACGATTCATAGTCTCTAAATGTTTGACTTGCATATACGTAATGACGAGCGCTACTAAGTTGCGCAAACCCAATTGTGCCAAAACCACTTGGGTTATTTCTGTATGTGCCGGATAAGCCGAAATGCTGTTCTTGATCAGGAACAAATTCTGCGCCCTTTGTGACGATGTTTACAATGCCTCCAACCGATCCGGAGCCATACAAAGATGATATTGGCCCTTTGAGAATTTCCACACGATTTATATCAAGAGGATCAACCATGCCGAATCTGGCATTAATATCTGTGGCCGTGTTAACCCTCACGCCGTCAATGGCCATGATAACTGAGTCGCGCGACAGGCCTCGTATATTGATATCCGCCCCCCAGGCTCCGTCTCCATGCCGCGACACTCCAGGAATTTGCCAAGCCATATCGGCAATACCAACGGAGTTACCTCGTTTGAAATCATCATTCGTGATTAACGCCGTTCCTCCCGATGTTCGAGACAAAGGCTGAGGAAATCCAAAAGCCGTGACGGTAATAATGTGGTTAGAATGATTACCATCGGCAAGTGCATCTTCCACAACCAGAATTATGGAACACAAGAGAACGCTCACTACAATAAACAACCAAATTCGCACGACAGTCCGTCCTTTCAACTTTTGGCACATCAACCGACACCGCAACCATATCTATGCAAGATACTTTCTCACTTCTGCAACCAATGTTTTAGGAGGCACTGGTTTTTCCAACACTGCCTTGACAGGCAACCAGTCTTCATCAGGTTCAAAACAGAACGGAAGATGCTTCTTATCCTTAATGCCGGTGAGGATTATCACCGCCATATTCTTCAATTCGGGTATCTTACGCACATCTCGGCTAATGTCGAATCCCTCAGTGTCATGAGCCATCATAACATCCAGTATCATCAAATTCGGACGGATTTCTCGGGCCTTTTGAAGCCCCGTCTTGCCGTCATACGCAACGTGTACCTCGAATCCTTCGAACTGTAACAGTTCTTTATTCGCCTCCACCAAATCCGTATCATCATCCACCAACAAGATAATTTTTTTAGCCTTCATTAGTCGCCCTTTCCTCTTTTAATCAATCAGATTACTCACGCTTCCACCAATTGACAGATTTCCTATCCGCTTCCTCTTCCTCAAAAATCTGTTCTACTTCTCTCACTAATCTGGCAGGATCAATGGGCTTCTCCAATACGCGGTTAACAGGCAACCAGTTAGAATCCGGCTTCAGATGTTGCGGCAATTTTAACGCATCAACAACCCCCGTCACCATCAATATAGCCATTTGTGCCAACTCCGGTATTTCTCTTACTGCTCGAGCAACATCAAAACCTTCCGTATTTGTCGTCATCATGACATCCAGTATCATCAAATCCGGTTTGACATTCCTGGCGATGTCCACGCCCACAGTGCCATCGAAAGCCATGAACACTTCATATCCATATGCCTCGAGCAAGTCCTTGTTCGATTCCGCAAACGCTTCATCATCGTCCACTATCAATACTCGCCTTAATTTATCCATATAGTTATTGTCCCAAACGTGATGATGCTTTTGTCTTTTTTAGATCACATTATTGCACGGGCTGCTTGCCCACAGCTTCCAGAAAAACGTTTTTTACATGCCTCAAAAGTGCCGAGGGATCAACAGGCTTTTCCAATACCGCCTGGACCGGTAGCCAATCTTCGTCAGGCTCGTATCCAAACGGCAGGCCACGGGCTTTTCGAATCCCGGTAATGATAATAATCGGCAGTTTTCGGGTAACATCGTTCTGCCTCAGTTTTTTGGCAACCCCGAATCCCTCATGATCGTGTGTCATCATGACATCAAGAAGTATAAGATCCGGCTTCTTATCCACGGCCATGTTGTAACCTATTTCGCCGTTGGCGGCCGTAATCACCGAGTAACCCTCGGTTGTCAGCACATCAGTAACGCTTTCCACCAGCGCTTCATCATCATCTACAATTAAGATTGTCTTCATATCGCACATCCTTTCTTATCGAAACCAAGCACTAAACTTTCTCTCGCTGCACATAAGTTGTATGCAAAAGATGGTGAGATTTCTGGCCTAAAGGCGCGCCAAGGAATTCACCATAGAGCTGTTTAATCTTGGGATTATCGTGAGATTTTCGCAATTGTTTGCCCTCGTCTTCGCGGTATATGGCGTCAAGACGCTTCTGGCGAACTTCATCTGTCGTGATTCTCGGTTGCCCTCCACCGCCGACGCAGCCCCCCGGACAAGTCATCACTTCGACAAAATGATATGTCTTGGCGCCGGATTTTATGTTTTCCAAAACGCTGCGAGCATTACCCAGGCCGGAAACGACAGCGACTTTGAGTACAACACCTTCCAGAAAGGACCATTCAGGCACTGTTCCTTTAATCTCTACTTCGGCTTCCTTAATTCCCTTTAATCCGGCAAGCGTAACCACATGAAGTTTTTCAAACGGCAATTCGCGCCCCGTAATGACTTCCCATGCGGTTCTCAGCGCTGCCTCCATGACTCCGCCGCTGTTCGCAAAAATGTCCGCCGCGCCCGATGATACGCCCAGAATGCGATCCATTTCTTCGTCAGGCAGAGAAACAAAGTCAATACCTGCTTCTTTTATCATTTTGCCAAGCTCGCGCGTCGTAAGAACTGCATCAACGTCTTGAACCCCGCTATCGTTCATTTCCGGGCGTTCCGCCTCAAATTTTTTAGCGTGACACGGCATTATTGATACGACAAACATATCCTCGGCGCGTTTGCCTATTTTCTCCGCCCAATACGTCTTAGCCATGGCTCCGAACATTTGTTGAGGCGATTTGCATGTTGATACGTTCGGAATAAATTCAGGATAAAAATACTCCACATATTTGACCCAGCCGGGTGAACAACTGGTAAACTGGGGCAGCGCCACTTTTTCTCCGCCCTCAACACATTTTCGTAAACGTGACAGTAATTCCATGCCTTCTTCAATAATCGTCAAATCTGCGCTGAAATTGGTGTCGAACACCGTCGCAAAACCAAGGCGACGCAGAGCGGTTACCATCTTCCCGGTAACCAGTGTGCCGGGCGGCAAGTCGAAACATTCTCCTAAAGATGCGCGAACAGCAGGAGCGGTTTGCACAACCACGGTCTTTGATTTGTCTTCTAATGCATTCCATACCTTGTCTATATGAGAAATCTCGACAATAGCGCCTGTAGGACATACGGCTGCACATTGACCACATTGAACGCAAGGCACATCGGCAAGCTCTTTGCCAAACGCAGGGCCTATAGTCGTTTTGAAGCCGCGAAATTGTGGGAAAATCGCTCCCACCGCCTGAACTTGAGTACAAACCGCCACACAACGACGACACTTAATGCATTTGCCGTTGTCGCGCAGAATTCCCGGGGTACTCATATCAATAACAGAGTTTGTAGTTGCGCCTTGATATTCTATGGTGTCTATTCCAAGCTCTGCCGCGATCTTTCGCAATTCGCAATCTTCGCTTCGACTGCATGTTTTGCAATCACCGACATGTTCCGATAACAACAGTTCCATCACCGTGCGACGAGCATCGCGTACACGCCTGGTATTGGTGCGAATTATCATGCCGTCAACAACAGGCGTTACACAGGACGCCATCAGCGTTTTGGCGCCTTCCACCTCAACCACGCATAAACGACAAGCGCCTATGGCTTGTACGCCTTCCAAGTAGCATAAAGTCGGGATTCTAATTCCCTCTCTTCGAGCAACATCTAAAATCGTGTTTCCTTCATCCGCATGGACTTGTCTGGAGTCTATAGTTATTGTAAGCATTATTCATTTCTCCTGATTCACGGTAACTTCTCGGTAATCACATCGAAGACACCTGCGCGATTCACGAATTGCCGCCTGTTCGGTAAGCGCACATTCAATTGCACGAAAGTTGTTCTTCCTATTTCGTAACGGCAGCAATTTGATCTGCGCTCTTTTATAATCAACCGGATCCGCATCCGGATCGAAATGCGTGTCAACGGTTCTTTCCTCCCGCCAGAACGCATGATTTGATCCTGTCAGGTAGCGGTCAATTCCAACCGCCGCCGTTTCGCCGGCAGCAATAGCGCCGACCACCGATGACGGACCGGTAACAGCGTCGCCACCCGCAAAAATCCACTCGACCGACGTCTGGCCGGTTACAGGATCAATTTCCAGCCATTTGTTTCCGCCAAGATTTAAATCCTCGTCCAGAAATTCTTTCAATGGCAGTGCTTGACCTACAGCCGCTATGATCTGATCGGCGTTTATTATGTAGTCTGTACCCGACATTTCATCCGGACGACGACGACCACTGCGATCAAACCGGCCTAATGTCATTCGACGACACCTGAGCCCAGTTGCCATTCCGTTTGCAGCGACAACCTCTGTCGGAGCAACCAGGAAATCAAACCGCACACCTTCTTTTATTGCTTCCTCAACTTCTTCATCATAGGCAGGCATCTGGTCCATCGTCCGACGATACAAGATAGTGACCGTTTCTGCGCCGAGCCGTATAACCGTACGCGCCACGTCAATAGCAACGTTACCGCCGCCCACAACAAGTACATTCTTGCCGACTTGCGCTTTACCGGTAGCGTTATAATTTCGCAGGAAGCTGATTCCGTCTGCAACCCCAACGACGTCTTCACCTGGAATTCCAAGTTTGGCGCCCATCGGCGCGCCAAGACCCAGGAACACACTCTCATACTTCTTTTTCCGCAAGTCCTTCAGACTGAAATCTTTCCCCAGCCTGGTGCCAGTTTTAATGGAAACCCCGATTTGCCGGATCATGCGTATTTCATGCTCCAGCTTCTCGCGCGGCAAGCGGTAGGCTGGAATAGCTTGAACAAGCATGCCTCCCGGTTGCTTCTCAGCTTCAAATACCTCAGGTTTGTAACCTAGTCTGGCAAGGAAGTAGGCGCAGGAAAGACCGGCAGGCCCGGCTCCGATAATCGCAATCTTACGTTTTGCGTTATCGGCGTTCTTTTTGATCTCAGGCAACTCAAATTTTTTCTCCCGCTCAATCATAAAACGTTTAACTGCCCGAATGGCGAGAGAGTCGTCTAAAGTGGCCCGGCGACACCGTTTTTCACATGGATGATAGCACACAAACGCGCACACAGCCGCAAACGGATTACGCTCTCGATGCAATCGTAGCGCCTCCGCGTAACGTTTCTCTCCTACGAGCGATACAAACCCCGGCACATTGACACCGGCCGGGCAGGCGTTCTGACATGGTGCGCGAACAAGATCCGGACAAATTCCTGCCGGACATCGCTTGTCACGAATGTGCGCGATGTATTCATCCCTGAAATGACGGATAGTTGATAAAACAGGATTTGGCGCGGTTTGCCCCAGTCCGCAAAGCGCTGTATCTTTAATTTGTTGACCCAGACGCTCCAGCCGGTCCAAGTCGGCCATCTCACCCTCGCCGCGGCATATGCGGTCAAGAATCTCAAGCATACGTTTTGTTCCGACCCGACAAGGCACACACTTCCCGCAGGATTCATCCTGGACAAAATCCAGAAAATAGCGCGCAACGTCAACCATGCAGGTGCCCTCATCCATTACTATGAGACCGCCTGAACCCATGATGGCGCCCAGTTCCGTCAGCGATTCATAATCAACCGCTACATCGAGGTGTTCTTTTGGAATACATCCGCCGGACGGCCCGCCGATTTGGGCCGCTTTAAAATCCTTTCCGCCCGGCACACCTCCGCCTATGTCGTAAATTATTTCTCCCAGCGAGGTGCCAATCGGCACCTCAACCAACCCTGTCATATTGACAGCACCGGCCAGAGCGAAAACCTTTGTGCCCTTACTCTTCTCAGTGCCTAACGAGGCATACCATTGAGCACCTCGAAGCATAATTGCGGGAATAACAGCATAGGTCTCAACGTTGTTGAGCAGGCTCGGCTTGTTCCACAAACCTTGATTTGCCGGAAACGGCGGACGCGGTCTGGGTTCTCCCCGCTGACCCTCAATGGATCTCATCAGAGCGGTTTCTTCGCCGCACACAAAAGCCCCAGATCCCATTCTTATTTCCAAGTCAAACGTGAAATCCGTGCCAAGTATATTCTTTCCAAGAAGTCCCATTTCCCTGGCCTTTTCAATTGCCAGACCAAGTCGCTCAACTGCCAGCGGATATTCGGCTCGAACATAGACAAAGCCCTGTGTTGCTCCTATTGCGTAAGCAGCAATAGCCATTGCCTCGATCACACTATGCGGATCACCCTCCAACACGCTACGATCCATGAACGCGCCCGGGTCTCCCTCGTCAGCATTGCATAGGACATATTTTTCGCTCCCGGCAGCTTTCCGAGTCAGACTCCATTTCAACCACGTTGGGAATCCAGCTCCGCCACGGCCCCTTAAACCGGACTCCTTGACAGTTTCGATTACCTTTTCAGGCGACATTTCCGTCAAAACCTTGGCCAACGCCGTGTAACCCCGACAGCCAATATACTCATCAATGCTAAGCGGATTGATTACCCCGCAATTCCGCAGCACTATCTTTGTCTGTTTTCTGAAGAAACTCATGTCAGCCTGAGTCGAGCCGACCTCCGCCCGCTTGTGATCTCTGTGCATCAGACGTGCGACCTTACGACCGTTCTTCAAATGTTCTCTGACAATTTCCGCTGCGTCTTTCGCTTTCACTCGCTCATAGAAAGTGCCCTCCGGAAGAATCACCACCACCGGACCCACCGCGCATGGGCCCATACATCCTGTCGAACGCACTGTCGCCCTGTTTGTGATGCGCTGCCGTTGAATCTCTTTCTCCAGCATGGCTTTGACTTCCAAAGAACCTGATGCAACACATCCGCCCCCGGTGCACACAAGCACTTCTCGATGCGTATCCACTTTCACGTTCTCGTTACGACGCATTCTTTTTTCGATTATCTTACTGTACTTGGCCGACAAAACTCCAAGTTTTGCCGGCGACGCAATTCTTTTCTTTTTCATTTCCACCCTTTCCGCGCAGCCCTTTTGCCCTTTTCACCCTGACGATACTGATCCAAAATATCCTGAACACGAGCAGCCTTCACGCGTTGATGCACGACATCGTTGACCATCATAACAGGCGCCAAACCGCATGCTCCAAAACATCGCGCCGTCTCAAGCGTGAATTTGCCGTCAGGAGTGGTTTCCCCAACATCAATTTTTAGATGTTGTTTGATGGCATCCAACACTTGTTTTCCGCCACGCACATAACACGCTGTTCCCATGCACACCCTAACCAAGTATCGGCCGCGTTTTGTGGTCGAAAAGAAAGAGTAAAAACTCACCACTCCGGCAACTTCACTGTACGATTTATTCATCCGCAGGCATATTTGCTTCAATACATCTTCAGGCAGATAACCGAATATTCCCTGGGCAATCTGCAGTACCGGAATTAATCCTCCCGGCTTACTTACATACTCGTCTAATACCGCGTCCAGACGCTTCAACAAGACTGATCGGTTGGCCGCGACCTCGCACATACAGGCCTTCCCTTTTGATTTATTCATCTCGCACCCTTTCTTTTACCCTATCCAATCACGTTGTTTCTGCTTCAGAACTGTTTCTGCCGGCGTTATATTTCGGCAGTGTGAAAATAAATGCTGTTTCAGAGTTTTCCTCGGATTCCGCTCTAATTGTTCCGCCATGGAGTTCCACAATATATTTCGTAATAAAAAGACCCAGCCCTGTCCCTTTTTCCTTGCTTCCTCCGTTATTCACCCGCGAAAATTTCCTGAAAAGTTTCTCCAGTTTCTCCCGGGGAATGCCCGGACCGTCATTCCGTACTTCAAATTCCACAACTCCGTCTATTGCACGGGCTTTCAACGACAACAAACCGTTCTTTTTTCCGTATTTGACAGCGTTACTAAGCAGATTCTCGAATACTTCCCGTAACATATTCGCATCCGCTTCAACCGTAATTTCTGGTTCAACCAAGTTCTGAATCCGCAGTTCAGATTCCTGAATGACTATTTCCATGTCTTCCAGAAGAGGTTTAAGAATATCCCGCGAGACGGTTACTGTAGTTCGATGAGGCTCCATTTCGTTGTTCTCGATCCGCGACAGGTTCAAATAATGTCGAATCATTTCCGCGACATGATCCACGCTTCGTCCGCAGATCCGCATCGCTTTTTCCTGTTTCTCCGTAAGGGGACCAAGTTTGTGTTGCCGCATCAGATAGAGGTAGTTCAGAATGCTCCCTATGGGACTCTTCAGTTCGTGCGTGACGAAGCCCAGCGTTTCCATATAGTTTCGGTTTGTCGCCTTAAGATTTTCCTCCCTTTCCGCAAGGGTCTTCAACATGTTGTTGAAAGCCTTGATCAGCTCATCTGTTTCACGACAAGCTGCCGCGCTCGAAACCGGAATCGAAGCGTCGCCATTCGACATTCGATGCGTTGCTTCCACCAAACGATGAATTGGTTGCGAAAGCCGATTTGCCAACACGAATGCCACAACAAGGCCTCCCAACAAGGCAAAGATTGAAAGCCATATATAACGCACCATTATCGCGTAGCCCGAATCGAGAAACGGCTGACGCAAAATTCCCACATAAAGCATGCCTATGATTCTTCCGTTTATATCCCGGATTGGATCATACGCCGTCAAATACCAGTCACGTACCACGAATGCCTCGCCGACCCAAGGAGCGCCATTGTCCAACACCTGATCGGCCACTTTCTTGGACACACGCGTACCGAGCGCCCGGTTTCCATCCTTCAGACAAACCGTCGTGGCGATACGAATATCATGAAGGAATATAGTCGCGGTTCCCAGTGGCGTGTCTTTATACGTCTCGTTCCTATAAACTACATCATGAATCCAGTCTATCAGTTCATGATTGCGGTTCACTAATACGCCGCCGTATATCACCCCGACTATCTTGTCTGCCTTTCGCACGGGCTGTGCGGCAATCATGACCATTCCTCGATTCTCGATTGTTTTTGTTGTTTTTCTCGCCCGGGTAGTGTCGTCCAGTTCAAGAAACGCCCGCTCGGCAAGCCCTTCAGCTTCTCGTTCCAGTTCCGCCTGCGACATCAGTGCTATTGCGGATAGAGCTTCACCTGCCAACGCGCGAGATATGACCGGATCTGTATCGCGGTAGTCCCCCTTATTGAACGGCGCTGTCGCTCTAATAACAACGCTTCCTTTCGGGGATACCAAACTCAGAAAGTCCAGATCGAAATTCCGTCGTACTTTCTCCAGCCGATGCAAAAGCTGTTCGTTGTCCCAATCTTCTACATCGCACGATTCCACAATGATTTCCTTACTGCTTAAAAGGCTGAGAATAGTCTCTAGTTTCTCAAGACGGTTGCCGATCACTGCCCATGCGCTGCTAAGATCCAGACGTACATGATTCTGAGCTTCTGCCATCACATTATGTTTAATGGTTTGAATTCCGAGGAATGCCGACAGCATCGCAAAAATGATGATGACCAGCGCAAAGCCCATAAAGAGTTTTGTTCTAAGCATCTTCAGATCTCCCAACGCGGCCAAGACGGTAATCCGATGTATCGCCCCGAGCAGCCGAAGTTCTTACCGCATGTCCCAGCTCGAGCATGCGAGCTACCAGCCGACCGTCAACCACCGGGACGTTTGACGGCGCGACAATATGAATAAGAGAAAGATTCAACAATCCGCGAATTCCGGATATTATCAATAGATCGGCAACCGATTGCGCCGCTGCCGCCGGAACGGCGATCACTCCTATATCTACTCGTTCATCGTGTATCGTTGCTGCCAACTCGCTCATTGGACGAACCGTGAGGCCTCCTACACGCATGCCGACCTTTCTGCCGTCTGAGTCAAAAACTCCGCATATGGCAAACCCATGCCGGAAAAGTTCGCCGTGTAGCGCAAGAGCTTTTCCCAAATTGCCCGCCCCCACTACAATTGCATTCCAGCCTACATCAACTCCCAGAAATGAAAGCAGAGCATCACAGAGTACTGTAACTTCATAACCGCGGTTCGTAATGCCCCCCACGCTCACATGGGCCAGATCTTTGCGTACTGTTGCGCTCGTTAAACCGAGTTCCTCACCAAGTTCGCTTGACGATACCCACTGCACACCCTCGCCACGGAGCACTTGCGCATGAGTGAGATATTTCGTCAGTCGAGATACCACCGCTCCCGGAATCGAATTATCTTTCCCGGATGTCGTCATTTCATAGCCCCCATATCTTTACCATTTGCGATGAGAATGGACGCGTATACAAGCGATGTCAACACTAATTAGTGAATATTTTCACAATTCAAAGGGCATTTTTTAGCCCACATTTCTCTGCCATTCCGGGGAAAATATCGAAGGAAACGGGCTTTGCCTCAGCTAAAACGCATCAAACTATCTTAACATCGGACCAAAGTACAGGACTACACGACCACGTGGCGTCGCGACTTGCCGTAATTGTTAGTGCAAACAGAACTTCTCAACGCACCGACATTAATAATGTCAGAAAGAACAAATATTATTCGTGAACATCCATTTGTGCATTACGTTTGTAACTGCAGTGATTCGGAAAATTCCTTTCGAATCGTATCCATCTTTCCATAACATATCAAACGGTCATTCGGCATGATGCGCGTATCAGCGCGCGGATTTGAAATCATCTCTCCTTGTCTTTCTATTGCCAGAACAGAAATGTCGTGTTCGCGCAAAGACGAGTTCCGCAATGTTTTACCCGCCACAATAGTGGACTCCGTTACCGCAACATTTGCCACTCCGTATCCTCCTGTGGATGTCGTTAGCTGTTCAAATGTGACACGCTGAACAATGTCTGTTTTCATTATGCGACGGCGCATGTATTCCGTAATACGTTGCAGTATCGTAACGCGACTTAACACAAGATAAATAATGTATCCTACTATAATGACAGTCAGAAGATTCGCCCATTGCGCAACCACAGGCGACACACTCCAATTAAAAAACAAGGTAGTGCCGTTTGAACCGTGCGGCGGGCGAATCGCGTTAGCCAATGTGGCGATTAACGTTACCAAACCGGCATGACCCAATACCATCAGCGCCGAAGCTATTCGCCGACGTTGCGGATGGCCGGTAATCAATTCTGCTTCTCTTGTAGTAAACCCTGTTCCGCTGAAACAGGACAAAGCCTGAAACTTGGCCAAAGACCACTCCAACCCTGTCAATTCAAAAGCCACAGCTCCTATTCGAACCACAATGAATGACACAAGAATCGTTAAAATGAAAAGCAGCAAATTCATCAGTTTACTCCTTGCTCTATATCATTAACTCAATATCGGTCCGCAAATTACTTTCCGGGTTGAAACTCGGCTATAACCGCGGCTGTTCTACACGGTAAATATACTTCGATAAAACGACATAAATCGGCGCCCGAAGCTGTAACATAACGTTGCCCCGGAACAAGACGAGATTGTCCGCCGAACCGGGTTTCATCAGTATCCATGATCAATTCATATTCATTAGCCTTGACATTTATGCGATAGCCGACAACCGATTTAGACGGATGAAAATTCAGAAGAAACAGCAAGGCTCCGCGCTTGATGACCATGATTTTGTCATCATTTCTGATCATTAAAATACTCGGCTGCGAGCCTACAAACAATTTCCGCGCTGCGACCAACTGCAACATCGCTCGATCAAAATCCGCCAGGAAATGGTATTTCAAATCGGGCGCATCCCTCAAACTCCATTGGCGGCGCGCATAGTGATATGACCAGTTGTTTCCTTCTCTAGGAAAATCAATCCATTCCGGATGCCCGAATTCGTTGCCCATGAAATTGAGATATCCGTGGCTCGCTGTCGCGATTGTCGCCAACCGTATCATCTTGTGCAAAGCCATTGCTCGGTCAATCATTAGGTCCTGATCGCCTACCTGCATGGCTCTGTACATGGCAGCATCCGCCATCTCGAATATGAGAGTTTTTCCGCCGACGAGAGCCTGATCATGCGATTCAGGATAACTGATTGTCTTTTCTTCGGCGCGCCGGTTGACAAGCTCATGCCACAGGTATTCCATGTTCCAGTTTTCATCCGGCACATCATTTACAAGTTTGAACCAGCAGTCCGGAACCCCCATCGCCAGTCTATAATCGAATCCGCACCCTCCGTCCTCTGCCGGCGCAGCCAAACCCGGCATGCCGCTCACATCTTCGGCGATAGTAACGGCATCCGGCCGGATCCGGTGCACTACTTCGTTGGCCAGCGCAAGGTAAGTAATTGCATCCTCGTCAACCGTTTCGCCAAAATAGTCATCATATGAATTAAACCCCCCGCTCAAACCATGATGTAGGTACAACATGCTTGTTACACCGTCGAACCGGAATCCGTCCACATGATATTCGTCTAACCAAAATCGACAATTTGACAACAGAAAATGCATTACTTCCGGTTTGCCGTAATCAAAACACCTGGATCCCCATGCGACATGATCTCCTCGCCCGCCCTCATGGAAGTACTGATATTGCGTTCCATCAAACCGTGACAATCCTTCCACTTCATTTTTTGCGGCATGAGAATGCACGAGATCCATAATAACCGCCATCCCCATGCCATGAGCATCATCTATTAGTTTTTTCAGTTCGAACGGAGTGCCGAATCGCGAGGATGCCGCAAAGTAGCTTGATACATGATACCCGAATGATGCGTAATACGGATGTTCCGTTAACGCCATCAACTGGATCATATTATAACCGGCCTCCTTGATTCGCGGCAGCATATACTTTCTGAATTCTTCGTAGGTGCCTATGCCTTCTTTCTCTTGCGCCATACCCACATGCGCTTCATAAATCAGCGGAGGATCAGACACAACGAATGTATGTTTCCATTGATAAGGCTCCGGTGGAGCCCACACTTGAGCGTTGAAAATCTTTGTTTTCTCGTCTTGAACCACCCGCCTCGCATATGCCGGTATGCGGTCGCCTTTTCCGCCCTGCCAATGGACCACCAATCTATAAAGATCGCCATGCCTCAATGCCGTCGGCGGTAACATGCCTTCCCAAATGCCATGCCGGTTTATCTTGACCAGTTTGAACCGATCAATTTCTCGCCAATCGGAGAAAATGCCGATAAT